>JACQFT010000259.1 GCA_016199925.1 Opitutia bacterium
CGGCGCGGCGCGCATGGTCGCGCAAAGGGCGGCGTGCAACTCCTCGGCGCGCGCAAAGGGACGGGCGGCCCATGTTTCCGCGGCGACCCACGGCGAGTGCTCGAACAAATGGCCGAGCGCCGCGGCGAAGGCGGCGTGGTCGGCGGCATTGAGCGCTGAAAGGGTGGTCGGCATCAGGCGGAGAAACTCCAAGCTCCAACATCCAAGCTCCAATGAATTTCAAATGTCCAAGCTCCAGAAATGGTGCTTTGAAATTGGCGCTTCATTGGATGTTGGAGCTTGGTGCTTGGAGTCTCGCTGCTTCCTCACGGCAGCAGCTCATAGGCGGGCAGCGAGAGGAACTCGTCGAACTCGGCGCTCTTGGACATGCGCATGAAGAGCGCGACGGCGTCCTGGAAGTGGCCCGAGTCGTAGCGCTCGGCGCCGTATTCGGCGCGGATGGCGGCGAGCTCCTCGGTGAGCAGGCGGTCGTAGAGTTCGGCCGAGACGGAGCGACCGTCGTCGAGTCGCGCGCCGAACTTCAGCCACTGCCAAAGTTGCGAGCGGGAAATCTCCGACGTGGCGAGATCCTCCATGAGGTTGTGGATCGGCTCGGCCCCCGAGCCACCGAGCCAGGCTTCGAGGTAGCGCACGCCGACGTGCAGGTTCCAGCGCACGCCTTTCTCCGTGATCGGGCCGTGCAACGGCGCGAGCAGGTCGGCGGCGGTGATCTTCACGTCGTGGAGCACGTGGAGTTGGTTCGGCCCCTTCATGTGATGCGAGAACGCATCGAGCGCGGCGGCGACGAGGCCGGGATGCGCGACCCAGGTGCCGTCGTGGCCGGCACGGGCCTCGCGCTCCTTGTCGGCGCGGACCTTGGCGAGCGCCGCGTCGTTGGCGGCGGGGTCGTGCTTGATCGGAATCTGCGCGGCCATGCCGCCCATCGCGTAGGCGCCGTGGCGATGGCAGACGTTGATGACGTGCGTGACGTAGGCGCGCAGAAACGGCACCTCCATCGTGATGAGCGTGCGGTCGGGGAAAAGATAGCCGGGGCGGTTCCGGAATTTTTTCACGAAGCTGAACATGTAGTCCCAGCGCCCGCAGTTGAGGCCCGACGCGTGCTCGCGCAGCTCGTAGAGAATTTCCTCGGCCTCGAACGCCGCGAGAACCGTCTCGATGAGCACGGTGGCGCGCACGGTGCCGCGCGGGAGGCCGAGGGCGGCCTGCGCGTGGACGAAGACGTCGTTCCAGAGGCGCGCTTCGAGATGGCTCTCCATTTTCGGCAGGTAGAAATACGGGCCGCTGCCGCGCGCGAGGAGCTCTTGGGCGTTGTGGAAAAAATAGAGCCCCCAGTCGAACAGCGAGGCCGAGACGCGCGCGCCGCGGTAGTGGACGTGCTTCTCGTCCATGTGCCAGCCGCGCGGGCGGGCGACGATGACGGCGATCTTGTCTTTCAACGCGTAGCTTTTCCCCTCGGGCGAAACGTAGGCGATGGTCCGGCGGGCGGCGTCGCGCATGTTGACCTGACCGTCCATGACGTTGTCCCAGGTCGGCGAGTTGGCGTACTCGAAGTCCGCCATCCAGCACTGCGCGCCGGAGTTGAGGGCGTTGATCGCCATCTTGCGGTCGACGGGGCCGGTGATCTCGGTGCGACGGTCGAGCAGGTCGGGCGGGATGGGCGCGATTTTCCAGTCGCCGCTGCGGATATGAGCGGTCTCAGGGAGAAAGTCGGGCATCTGGCCGGCGTCGATTTCGCGCTGACGCTCGACGCGGCGCGCGAGCAGCTGTTGGCGGCGCGCTTCGAATCGGTCAAACAGGCCGGCCAGAAAACGGCAGGCGGCGGGCGTGAGGATGTCGGCGTAGCCGGGGTTCAACGGGCCGCGGATCTCCAGGCCCTCGATTACTGGGTGGTTGCTCATCGTGGTAAGGGCGGAGTAAAGGCGGCGCACGGGCGGGTGTCAGCACCAGACTGCTGACCGGCGAATCGCTCGTCTCATACTTCTGACTGTAGGAGCGGCTTTCTTGTCCGCCATAGCCCTGGCGACGGCGGCAGCACGGGCGCATCGCGGCGTAAAGCCGCTCCTACAATTTTAGTCACCGCCATCGGGCTCGCCTCCGCCGCCCGATTCGTTTTGATCCACGGCCAATGAGTCAGGAAAATTTCATGCGCGAGGCGATCAAGCTCGCCGAGGACGGGATGCGTGGGGGCCGCGGCGGGCCGTTCGGCTGCGTGGTCGTGCGGCGCGGGGAGATTGTCGGCCGCGGCAACAACCGCGTCACCTCCACCAACGACCCGACGGCGCACGCCGAGGTGACGGCGATCCGCGCGGCCTGCGCGCAACTGCAAACTTACCAGCTCACCGACTGCGAGCTCTACACGAGCTGCGAGCCATGCCCGATGTGCCTGGCGGCGATCTACTGGGCGCGTATCCCGACGGTGTTCTACGGCAACACCCGCACGGACGCCGCGGCGATCGGTTTCGACGACGACTTCATCTACCAACAGGTGCCGCTGCCGCCCGAGAAGCGCGCGATCAAGATGGAGCCGCTGCTGCACACCGAAGCGCTGACGACGTTCAAGAGCTGGGCGGCAAAGACGGACAAAGTGCGCTACTGAGCGGCGCCCTGGCGCTCGGCTGTAGGGCCGCCGCTTGACGGCGCGCCGAAGATGCCGAACGGAAACGGCGCGGCGGCGAGCGCCGGCCTTACATTGCCGGATCGGTAACCACCCGCCGTCGCCAAGGCTATGGCGGGCAAGCTGGCACGAAGCCCCACTTCGTCGCGGAGAACAGACCGTGGTCGCTTAGCTTCAGGTCGGGGATGACGAGCAGCGCCATGAACGAGAGCGTCATGAACGGCGCGTCGAGGCGCGAGCCGAGTTTTTTCGCCATCGCATCGAGCGCCGTGTAGCGGCGTGCGACGACGCGGCCGTCGGCGTCGGACATGAGGCCGGCAATCGGCAGCGGCAGCACACCGCGCTTTCCGCGGCCGACGACGCTGATGCCACCGCGGTGCTTGATGACGAGATTGACGGCCGCGGCGAGCGACGCGTCGTCGACGCCGACGGCCACGATGTTGTGCGAGTCGTGCGCGACCGTCGAAGCCAGCGCGCCCGCGCGCAGGCCGAAACCGCGGATGAAACCGACGGCGACCGGCGCATGCGGCGTGTAACGGCTGATGACGGCGATCTTCAGGATGTCGCGCTTCACGTCGGCGACGACGCAGCCGCGAACAATCTTCGGCGCTTCGCGCAGGTGGCGGGTGATGAGCTGGCCGTTGAGGGCTTCGATGAGGTTGAGGTGGTAGGGCGAGGAGTCTCTGCCGAGCCGACGGCCCACCGGGACGGTTCGCCCTACCTTTACTGAAAAATCTTCCGCCCGGCGCGGGCGCGCCCGAAACTGGTTCGGCGTGCGCGAGGGCTGGCGCGGGAGGCGGCTGCGGCCGTTCGCCGCGACGAGCACGCCGTCGAGGTAGGTGCGTTGCACGCGGAAGGTTTTCCACCCCTCGACGACGATGAAGTCCGCCGGATCGCCGACGCGGAGCAGACCGACCTTGAGGCCGTAGTGTTGCACGGGGTTGACGGACGCGCAGCGCAGCACGTCGAAGCGGTCGGCGCCCAGTGCGAGCGCGCGGCGGACGTGCTCGTCGAGATGGCGGAGCATGAGCAGGTCGGGGTGCAGGTCGTCGCAGCAGAACATGCACTGGGCCGCGTCGGTTTTCAGCAACGGCGCGAGCGCGGCGAAGTTGCGGGCGGCCGAGCCTTCGCGGATGAGAATCTTCATGCGCGCGGCGAGTTTGTCCTGCGCTTCCGCGAGCGTGAAACACTCGTGGTCGGTCGTGATGCCCGCGGCCGCGTAGCGTCGGGCGTCTGGGCCGCGGAGTCCGGGCGCGTGGCCGTCGACCGGTTTGCCGAGTTTCTTGGCGGCGGCGATCATCGCCATGAGCGACGGGTCGCGGGCGAGCACGCCGGGAAAATTCATCACCTCGCTGAGGCAGCGGATTTCTTTTTTGCGGAGCAAGCGCGCCACGGCTTTCGCGTCGAGCGTGGCGCCGGCGGACTCGAAGGCGGTGGCGGGCACGCAGGAGGGCGCGCCGAAGTGGAACTTGAACGGCGTGCGCGCGCCGTCGCGGATCATGTAGTCAACGCCGGCCGCGCCGAGGACGTTGGCGATCTCGTGCGGGTCGGACACGGTCGCGACGGTGCCGTGCACGACGGACCAGCGGGCGAACTCCGCGGGCGGCAGCATCGAACTCTCGATATGGATGTGCGCATCGACGAGGCCCGGCAGGATGAGCCGCGTTTCGCGCACAGAGTCGTCGCGCACGAGGCGGCGAATGCGTCCGCCCGACCACTCGACGGTGCCGGGGAAAACGCGGCGGCGGTGCAGGTCGACGATTTGGCCGGAGAGGCGTTGCAGGGGCGGACTCACGCGGGCGAGCATGGGACGGGCGAGTGGCTTGGCAATCCCCCAGCCAACTGGAGCCGGGGCGCCCTCGCCCCGGAAATTTCGCTGAGACGCGGCGAGGGCGCCGCATCCCCGTCCAACCCAGTCCGACCCGCTTGTGCTCAGCCGCGGACCCGGTTCCGGGCGTTGGAAAATCAACTCGCAAATCGCCGCGACCTGCGCACGGTTCGACGCGTATGCCGCTCTCCCCTCTCCCTTCCGCTGACTGCAACCCGACCCGGCCGCGCCTCGATGACGAGGACGACGACCACGAGGAAAAGACTCCGCCGACCCCGGCCCCCGTGGGCGCGATGATCCAGAAAAAGTTTCTGGAGCAACGGAAAGTTTTCCTGTGGGGCGCCGTCACCGACGAGTCGGCCAAGGACATCACCGAGAAGCTGCTTTACCTCGAGACGGTGGCGCCGGGCCAGGACATCACTTTCTACATGAACACGCCCGGCGGCTCGATCACGGCCGGCATGGCGATCTACGACACGCTGAAGCTCATGAGCTCGCCCGTGACGATCGTCGTCACCGGCATGGCCGCGTCGATGGGCTCGATCCTGCTGTGCGGCGCCGCCAAGGGCCGGCGGCTGATCTACCCGCACGCGCGCGTGCTCATCCACCAGCCGCTCATCACCGGCCGCATGGTCGGGCCGGCCTCGGACATCAACATCCAGGCGCAGGAAATGGAAAAATTGCGCGCCGAGCTGAACCACATTCTTGCGACGGCCTCGGGCCAGCCGCCGGAAAAGGTGACGAAGGATTCCGACCGCGATTTCTATCTGAACGCGCAGGAAGCCATCGCCTACGGGCTCGCGGACCGGATCGTGGACAAGCTGTGAGGTTGGCCGGTCCTTCGGGACAGACGGCGCGCTGGCGATCCCGACGGCGCTGGCAAGGGCGGGCGATGTGGACCGGAAGCACCAAGCTCCAACATCCAAGCCCCAATGAAACACCAATCATCAGGCTTCACAGTTTGAAAATTCCCTGGAGCTTGGATGTTGGAACTTGGTGCTTCTGCTCACGGTTCAGCCGGAGGCTTCGCCCCACCTACTGCTTCGGTTTCACCGGACCGGCCGGCGGGGCGACGGTCGCGGAGGGCGGATTGAGCAAGCGGCCGAACTCGATGGAGCGGGCGAGATCGCCCGCGGAGTCGGCGCACGCGCGGGCCTCCATGAGCATTTCCTTGCGGGCGTCGGGCGACGGCGCCGGCGACCGCGCGAGCGCCGCATAGACTTGCAACGCGAACGGCCGCGCCGCGGCGGCGGCGAGGATGCCGGCGATTTCGCGCACGAGCACCCAATCCTCCGGGCGGGTTTGCGGGAGGAACCTGGCGAACTCAACCGCGGCGACGGCGGCCTTGGGGTCGTGCGCCGCGAGCGCGGTGCGGGCGAGCGCGAGCGCGAGGGCGAGGTGCGGCGCGCGCCGCATCGCGACCTGCAGCGCGGCGCGCGCCTCGGCGTCGCGATGCTCGGCGCGGAGCAGGTTGGCCTGCCGCAGCACCGCGTAGGCGGAGAGCGTCGGCGGCAGGCGGTCGAGCGACTTGAGCTGTTCGGCGAGAGAAACCTTGAACGGCCGGTAGAGCGGGTCGCCGAGCACGACGGCCTGCCAACTGAGCATCGGGGACGCGAAGTAGGCCGCGTCGCCGAGATTGTGTCCGGCGGCCAGTTCGCCGAACAGCAGATCGGGGCGGACGGTGTATTCGAGGTAAGGCTCGAAGACGTTGCCGAACGTCGCGGCCGCGCCGCGCGCGACGAGCGGGCCCGTCCAGTTGCTCGTCGCCGAGTGCAGCGTGGCCGCGGAGAAACTGTGGATGTGGAGCGCGATGGCGCCGGGCGCGAACTGGAAGCCCTCGCGCAGGAACGGGCCGTTGACCTCGCCGGCATACCAGCCGAAGTAGAGCACCGGGGCGTCGAAGCGCGCGGCGGCGGCGAAGGTGTTGCCGCTGCGCTCGGTGTCGCCGTCGAAGCCGAGCTGTTCGATCTGCCGGCGCGTGGCCTCGAGCCACTGGTCGCCCTTCGGGTGCGGTCCCTGCAAGTCCACGTAGTAGCGCCCGAGCAGGCCGTGGCGTTCGCCCTCGAGGGCGGAGTTCACGAGCTTGCGCGCATCGCCCCACGTCGGCCCGTCGAGCCGCGCGACCTTGACGACGAGTTCCGCGTTGATCTCCGAGGCGCCGGTATTGCGGAAGAGCGGATTGGGGACGACGGCGGTGATGTCGTAGCCGCTCTGGGCGAGCAGCGAGAGCTCGGAATCGACCGCGCCGGCGTTGGTGCGGAATTGCGGCGGCAGTTTGGCGACGAACTCCTCGTCGAGCAGCGTCGGGTCGTTGTGGATGCGCAGCGGCACGCCGCGGCAGGTGACGAGGTAGGAGAGACGGTGGCCGAGGATGCTGTAGCGTTTGCGGCCGAACCGGTCGAGGAGGTTGCTGGCGGTGCCGTCGATCCAGTCGCGGCGCACCAGCTCGTCCTGCAAGGGCTGGTAAACCTGGTCGATGAACTCGCGCCAGGTGATGCTCTCCGTCTCGGGCAGATCGAGCGCGACGATGTTGGCGGCGGGGATGCCGCGTTTGCCGGCGTAGAATTCGGCGAGGCGCACGGACTCGGGTTCGCGGGCGTTGGCGACGATGACGACGCGGGCCGCGAGGTCGCTTTCGCGGGCCGCGGCGCCGGCGGGCGGGGCCGCGGGCGGGGTGGCGCCGTGGCCGCCCGCGAGGGCCGCCAGAAAAATCGAGGCGGCGAGCCGGCGGTTCATCAGACGCGGCCGAGGCGATAGCCGAGCCACACGGCGAGAAGGCAGAGCGCGACCGACAGCAGGACGTTGGCGGCGGCGGCGGCCCACTGGCCTTTCATCATCTGGTCGAGGGTCTGCCAACTGAAGGTGGAGAACGTGGTGAACCCGCCGCAAAAACCGACGACGAGCAGACTCTGCATCCGCGCCGAATCGGCCGGCTCGACATTGCCGAGCCGCGCCATCAGCCAACCGATGAGGAGCGAGCCGGCGACGTTGACGAACAGCGTGGCCCACGGAAACCGCGCTTGGAAAACATAGCCGAGCAGCGCGCGGGCGACGGAGCCGGCGCCGCCACCGAGCGCGATCCAGAGCAGCGTGGGGAGACTCATTTGCGACGGGTCCGATAACCCGCCGGAGCTTGCCCGCCGCGGCGGGCGAGTTCCGGCTTGGTTGGGAGGGAGGGACCGGCTCCGTCCGGTCCGCAGGTGGCGAAAAAACGGACGACACGGAGGTCGTCCCTCCAAGGCAAAGCGATGGTCGTGACTTGCATGGGATTTGATGAAGGCCGCGGAGCTTGCCCCGGGCATCGTTACTTGGCCGGGCCGTTCGGCGCGGCCGGTTGAGTGGTCGCGGCAGGTTTGGCCTCAGCCGCGGGCGTGGCGGCGGCGGCCTGCGGCCGCTTGGCGAGCTGCGCGCGCAGGTAGGCGTCGACGGGCGCCGTTTTCCACGCGGTCAGCCACAGCCGGCCGAGCATCCGGGCGCCTTGGAGCAACTGGCCCTCGATGAACGCGCGGCCCTCGGCCGAGACCGGCTGCTCGCCGTGCCCGAGGAGGCCGGCCTGCTCGAGTCGGTAGAGCGGTTCGACGAGTTGGTTTTGCGCGACGACGTAATCCAGCGCGGCCACGAACGCCGGATCGCGCCCGTCGGCCCGCGGCGCGAGTTCCAAGGGCACCGCCGCCGTCAGGCGCGGCGCGAGCTCGGCGGCCTTGATCCCGGCCTTGGCAATGAAGCCGCCGTCGATCCAACTGTGGAAGCCGGGCCACGTCGAGTAGCCGTGCGGGTTGGGTCCGACCCAGCCGTTGTGGTGGACGGTGGTGTGGAGCGGCTGGGCGCAATCGCCGACGTAGTGGCCCATCACGCCCATCACGTAGACGACGTCGGCCTGGGCGTTGGCGATCTCCGCCGGCGTGCCGCCGAGGTCCTGGTAGGCCCGGAGGTAACCGAAGGCGGACCGCAATTTCGCGAACCATTCGGCGATGGCCCACGGCGCGAAGCCCGGCCACTCGCGGGTGTGGTCGGCGTCCTTCGCGGGGTCGATGGCCGGGAACCGGTCGAGATGGGTGGCGCGGCCGACCGCGAACTGCAGCACAAAATCATAGCGCAGCGACG
>JACQFT010000260.1 GCA_016199925.1 Opitutia bacterium
GCGACGCCTTCGTGCGCGACGCCCGCGTGGCCCTCGCCGACACCGCCGACCCCGCCGAGGCCGTGCTCCGCGTGAATCTCACCGGCTACACCCGCGACGTCGTCGTCGTGCGCCCCGACGACGCCGGTCTGGCCCGCCGCTTCGAGCTCACGCTCCGCGCCCTCGCCACCCTCACCGACAACCGCACCAAACAGACTCTCTTCGAGCAGCGCCCGCTCGCGGTCAAACGCGGCGCCTTCACCGACGGCGGCCAGATCCAGTCGGAGTATCAGACCCTGCCCCTCCTCGCCGCTCAGCTCGCCGACGACACCGTCCACGCCGTCCTCGACACGTGGTGAGGGCCGGTCTCTTTCCGGACTGGTAGGGCGAAGCGTCCCGCTGAGCCGCTTCTCGAATACTCCCGGCTCACTCGGAGAGTTCGCCCTACCCGCGCAAACTCCAGTATTGAGCAACTCCCCCGCGCTGTGCTCCATGTGCACACACCCGATGCACGCCCCGATCCTCGCCCCCTCCCTTCTCGCCGGCGACCACGCCAACCTCGCCGCGAGCACCGCGCTCGTCGCCGCCGCCGGCCTCACCTGGCTGCACCTCGACATCATGGACGGCCATTTCGTGCCGAACCTCAGCTTCGGGCCCGAGGTGCTCGCCGCGCTGCGCCGCGCCGGCTCGAAACTTTTTTTCGACACCCACCTCATGCTCGATGAACCGCACCGTTACCTCGAGCCCTTCGCCAAAGCGGGCGCAAGCCTCATCAGCATCCACATCGAACCCGCCTATGACCACCCCGCCGCCCTCGCGCGCATCCGCACCCTCGGTTGCCAGAACGGCATCGTGCTCAACCCCGGCACGCCCGCCGCCGCCATCGAGCCGCTCCTCGGCCTCGTCGATCTCGTCCTCGTGATGACCGTGCAACCCGGCTTCGGCGGCCAATCCTTCCGCGCCGACATGCTCCCCAAACTCCGGCAGCTCGACCAGTGGCGCACCGCGCGCGGACTCGATTTCCGCCTCGAAGTCGACGGCGGCATCGACCTCGCCCACGCCGCCGCCTGCCGTGCCGCCGGCGCCGACACCTTTGTCGCCGGCACCTCGTTCTTCCGCGCCGCCGACCAACCCGCCTTCGCCGCCGCCATCGCGCGGATGTAGGGGCGGCGCTTGTCGCCGCGCCGCGCCGTCGCAGACGCCGACGAGTGACTCGCGCCGCGCGTCCCGTGACACGCCGCCATGAGTTCGCCGCCGCTGCGCTCGTGGGGGCGCATTCGGCTGACAGTCGTGCGATCGGCCGCGCCTTTTTCCTCGGGGAGCGCCCGCGTCTCGCGGGCTATCCTCGGCGTCCCGCCGAGGATAGCCCCAGGAGCCGGCGAGACAGCCAGCTCAAGCACCCGGGACGCATGCGCTCCCCGGAAGCAAGCCGACCGCAGTCAGCTTAAGAAAAATGCGAGCCGCAACAATCTGCGTGCCCGCTAGTCCATTCGCGCCGACCACGCCTAAAATTCCGCCTTTCGTCCGGGGACCGGATGTGACAACGTCATCGGCACCCCAGCGCTGCGGCCCGCGGCCGTCACCGTGGGCACGGCGCCACCCCCAACCCCCACCGCCATGAATGCTCTCCTCGCTCTCTGGTTGCCGATCCTGCTCAGCGCAGCGGTCGTTTTCGCCCTCAGCAGTCTGGTCCACCTGGTTTTCAAGTGGCACAACTCCGACTACCGCAGCCTCGCGAACGAGGACGCCGTGCGCGAAGTCATCCGCGCCGGCAGCCCCGCTCCCGGCCAGTATGTGCTGCCGTATTGCGGCGACATGAAAGAAATGGGCAGCGAGGCGATGTTGAAAAAATACCGCGACGGCCCCGTGGGCTTTCTGACGCTCCGGACCAACGGTCCGGTCAACATGGGCCGGTCTCTCGGGCAATGGTTTGTCCTGTGCCTCGTCGTTGCGACGATGGCCGCGTTTCTGGCCTCGCAGCTCATCAGCCCGATGCACGCCCGCGCCGCGGGCAAACTGGCGGGCGCGGTCACTTTCATCGCCTACGGCATCGGCGGAATTTCCGAGTCCATCTGGATGGGGCGCCCGTGGTCCTCCACCGCCAAACACATCTTCGACGCCGCGCTCTACGCGGTCGGCTCCGGCCTTGTCTTCTCCTTCTGCTGGCACTGAGCGGGAACGCGAACTTCAATTCGTAGCCGCAGGCGGCCCGGTCTGCCGGCTTGGCTTCTCGGCCCGGCACCGGCCGGCAATACCCGACGACCGCACCTTGGCGCCGGGGTGTCGCCGGGGCGGACGCGGCCGAGAGCGCAGACGGTGTCGAGCACTTCCTGCCCGCCGGCTTCCTTGGCGCGAGAGAATTGCTTCGTGAATTCGGCTGCCGTCTGCGGATGCTCCGCTGGGGCGAGCGCGGCGGCGTGGACGGCTTTGTCTTTGGCGGCAAGGTAGGGCGAATCCTCCGGATGAGCCGTGGTGGACACGGACGGCTCGGCAGGGACGCCTCGCCCTCCCATTCAGATTATCTCCAGCACGCCGTCTTTGCGCGCGCCGCCGGCGGCACGCCCGAAGACGACGTGAACGCGGCCGCTCGGAACGCCGCGACGAAATGCATCGTCTGAAGCGAACGGAAATCCCGCATCGTCGGCCAGAGCGTTGCCGTCGAGAAAAACGAAAACGTGATGCTTCGCCCTCGCCGGGCTGCCGGGGTCGCGGCTCAGACCCGAAAGCGCCACGCGCATCTCTCGCCGCAGGGGTTTTTGTTTTGGACTGCTTCTGCTGGGGATGCGGCGCCCTCGCCGCGTTCCGACGAACCACCCGCGCCGAGGGCGACGCGGCTCCAAGTTTTCCAAAACAAAAGACCCTGTCTCTCGCCGGGGCGCGCCAAAAATCCACCAGAGCTCCTTGTCGGACGCTCGTTGTTTTGATCGCGCTCCGGCTTCACCGCTGCGAGCACGTGATCATAGACTTTCCGGAACTGCCGGCGCGCTTCGCCCGCCCCGGGCCCGAAGAGATTTACGGCCAAGACGCCGCGTGACGCGAGACCTTCAATGGCCTCGAGCGCCGCTGTGCTCGCCACGTCCGCTCCAACGGCGAGATCGGTGGCGACGGTGCCAAGCGCTGTTGCGAACACCCCGCCCGCCGCACCATCGGATACGGGCTCCTCCTTGACAACGGTGAGCAACCCACCCTCGTGCCGGCCGGCCGCGCCGCCTGTCATGGCAATACGAACAGCGTTTTTCTTTTCATCAGCTCCAGATGGATCGGCCCACGGATGATCGGGATAGATTCCAACCAATCTGCCGGCCCCGGCGGCTCCCGGCAAACCGAGCGGCCGGATCTTGCGTCGTGATGCTCCGGCTTGAACCTCAACCGAGAAACGCCCACCCGGAAATTTCAGGCGGTGGCGGCGAGGGCGGAGACGGGCGCGCTCTGCCGCGTCGCACACCAGCCGCGCCAGGCCCCGCGCAACGCCGCGCCGAAGCGGGCGGACTGGCCGGCGTGGTCGAGCAGCGCACTGCGCCGCAGGTCGCCGCGCAGGCTGCGGCGCAATTGCGAGCGCTCCGCCCAGTCTTCGCCGAGGGCGGCGGCGAGCCGCACATATTCCGGCCAGTCGCGCGCGACCCACTCGGGATGGCCCGCCGCGGTCAGCAGGCTCGCGCCGACGCGCGACACGTGGCGGTCGCCCGCGAGGGTGACGACGGGCACGCCCATCCACAGCGCCTCGCAGGTCGTCGTCGTGCCGTGGTAGGGAAAGGTGTCCAGCGCCACATCGACGCGCGAATACGCCGCGAGGTGCGCCTCGGTCGTCGGCAGCCGCTCGAGCAGTTCCACGCGGTCGGCCGCCACGCGCAGCCGCGCGAAACGCTGCCGGATGTTGTCGCGCAGGCCGGGGTCGCCCAGGCCGTGGCCTTTGAGCAGCAGGTGGGAGCCGGGCACGGCGGCGAGCACGTGCGCCCAGCCTTGGAGGACGGCGTCGCTCACTTTGGCGAAATTGTTGAAACAGCCGAACGTGACGCGGCCCGTCGCCGCGCTCGGCGGCGCCGCGGGCTCGGCAATCGCCGTCGGCGGCGCGTAAGCCCAGGCCGTCGGCGCGAACCGCAGGAGGCGCTCCGCCGCGAACCGGTCGGCGTCGCCCGCCGGGTCCGTGACCGCATCGACCAGCCGGTAGTCGATCGCCGAGAGTCCGGTCGTGTCGGGGTAGCCGAGATAAGTCATCTGCACCGGCGCGAGGCGGCGCGCCAGCAACGGCAGCCGGTTGCCGCCGGTGTGGCCCGCGAGTTCGACGAGGAGGTCCGGCGCATCGGCGCGGACGACGCGCTCGACCACATCGGACGGCAGGCCGCCGATCCGGCGCCAGAGGTCGGCGAGCGAGCGCAGCCGCTCGGCCATCGGATCGAACTGGAAATGATCATGGTAAAGCACGACCTCGAACTGCGTGCGGTCGAGATGGCGCAGCAACGGAGCGAGGAAATACGCGACGGAGTGGTTGCGCAGGTCGGGCGAGAGGAACGCGACGCGCAGCCGGCGGTCCGGCTCGGCCGGCTGCGTGAACTTCGGCGCCGGCGTTGCCGGGAGCCGGGCCGCGAACTCGAGGTGCTCCGCCCAAAGCTCCTCCCGCGGCACACCGTCGAGATAATGCAGGTTCAGCAGGCGGGCGCTGCGCGCCTCGTGGTGACACGGATTTTTCGCCAGGAGCTCACCGTAGGCTGCCACCGCCGCCGTGGTCTCGTAGCTGCGCTCCAGCACGAGCGCGCGCCCGGCGAGCGCCTGCTCGTAGCCCGGATCTAGGGCGAGCGCCTGCGCGAAGCAGTCGCGCGCCTCCGCGAGCTGGCCGTCGAGCGCGAGCGTCACGCCGAGGTTGCTCCACGCCGGCCCGCAACCGGGCTGCAGCTCCACGGCGCGGCGAAAATGCGGCCCGCCGGCGGCTCCGCCCTGCTGTTCGCAGAGCAAAGCCCCGAGACGGTCGTGAACCTCGGCGTAGTCGGGCTTCAGCGCGAGGGCGCGTTCGTAACTCTCGCGGGCCTCGGCCGGCCGGCCCTGCGCGCGCAGGACGAAGCCGAGATGATTCCACGCCTCTGGCAGGGCGGGGTCGCGCTTGAGCGCCGCCCGCAACTGGCGCTCGCCCGCGGGATGGTCGCCCGTGAGCGCGCACGCGACGCCGAGGCGCATCGCGCACAGGGCGGAGTCGGGTTTCAACCGCAGCGCCCGCTCCAGCATCGGGCGCGCGGCGGCGGCCCGCCCGAGTTGCAACGCGAGCATGCCCGAGAGATGCCAGACGTCGAACCCCGGCGCGTTGGTCGCGCGGAGCCGCGCGTAGATCTTCTCCGCTTCGGCGAGGCGGCCCGCGCGATGGTGCGCGAGGCCTTCTTGAAAGTGCTTTTGGTTCTGGGCCGAGTTCATGGCGTCAGGCCGCGGCGGCAGTGCGCGCGCAGTAGTGGCGCCAGCTCGCGCGCAGGGCGGCGCCAAACCTCTCCGCCTGACCCGCGTGGTCGAGCAGCGGACTGCGTTGCAGCGCGCGGCGCAACGAGCCGCGCAGGGCGGCGAGGCGGGCGGGGTCGGCGGCGAGGCCGGCGGCGACGCGCACGTAGTCGGCGGCACTGGCGGCGACAAACTCGGGATGCCCGACGGCGGTGAGCAGGCTGGTGCCGACGCGCGCGGCGTGGCGGTCGCCGGTGCGCGTCACCACCGGCACGCCCATCCACAGCGCCTCGCAGGTCGTCGTCGTGCCGTGATAGGGGAACGTGTCGAGCGCGACATCGACACTCTCATAGAGCGCGAGATGGGCGGCGAGGCCCGGCGTGCGGTCGAGCAAGTCGAGCCGCTCGTCCGCGACCCCGAGCCTGGCCAGACGCGAACGGACAAACGCCGCCACCGCCGGATCGCCGAGCCCCTGCGCCTTCAGGCGCAGCCGCGCGCCCGGCACGGCGGCCAGCAACGCGGCCCACGTGTCGAGGGTTTCGTCGCTGACCTTGATGAAATTGTTGAAGCAGCCGAAGGTCACGTGGCCGTTCGCGCGGCACGGCGGCAAGGCGCCCGCCGGCGGAGCCGCGGCGGGCGGCTCATAGGCCCACGCGGTCGGGGCGAAACGCACGAGGTGCTCGGTGTGCCA
>JACQFT010000261.1 GCA_016199925.1 Opitutia bacterium
CGACTATCGTCGGCTGCACAAGGCGCAGTTGGATTTGGCGCTGTCTTGAACAAATGCCTCGGGGCTTGCCCCGAGGATCTTTACTTCCGCCTCGGACGATGGACTCAGCGGATGGATAAATAAATTGGGACCGGAAACGGAGTTTGGCTGTTGCAGTGGCGTGATCGAGGCCTGCACTTCGTCGCCGGCCTTGATCAAACCTCCGCCGTCTTTCTTCGGTCGCGCCCAAGCCGTATATTCGCAGGTGCCTTCAATGGCGCCCACATCCACATTGACGCTGGGCACGGGAATCTTGACGAGATACTGCGCCACGCGCACGGCGCCATTTTTGATCATCACTTGGCCTAGCAATGGGCGCACTTTGAAGGAGTGCTTGGTGTCTTCGTTCGAAACCTTGGCGACGATCACTCCTCGGTTCAATCTCCAGTCGTGGCCGTTTGCAGCATAGGGAACGAATTGAATCTGCGTGTTCGGGCCGACCCAGACGGAACAACCATCGGGCAAATCCAGGATCAAGCTGGACTTGTCGCCAGTCGCGACAAAGCCGTTGGTTGCGATGCTGGATCCACCGATCAATGCTCCCTCAATTTTATGCCGGCCTTTGGTTCCATCCAGGGCAGACACCGTTGCTGTGCCCACGACTGTTCGAACCGACAAGGTGTAAGGATCGGGATTGGTCGGCTCAATGACCGGTGTCCTCAGCACGGTCGCCATGAGCAGCAGGTGGAGCATCGTTATTGTCCGCGATTGGAAACTATCGTAACGGGAAATGCGGCCAGCGAAGCTACCCGCCGAAGCACTCGAGATATTTCACACCTGCACCGGTGTTGAAGAGGACGATGGATTCTTCGCGGCGGACGGTGCCCCTTGAGAGGAGGTGTTTCAACGCGGCGTAGGTCGCGGCGCCTTCGGGGGCGACGAACAGGCCCTCGGCCGAGCCGACTTCGCGCGTGCAGGCAATCATCTCGTCGTCGGTGACGGCCACCGCGCCGCCGCCGGATTTGCGGAGGATGTCGAGCATGATGAAATCGCCGATGGCCTTCGGCACGCGCAGGCCGGACGCGCGCGTCGTGGCGCCGAGATGTTCGGCGGCAGATTTCTCGCCGGCGTTGAACGCGCGGACGATCGGCTGGCAGCCGCTGGCCTGCACGGTGAACATGCGCGGGCGTTTGCGGCCGATCCAGCCCAGGCGCTCCATCTCGTCGAACGCCTTCCACATGCCGACGAGGCCCGTGCCGCCGCCGGTCGGGTAGAGCACGACATCAGGCAGCGTCCAGTCGAGTTGCTCGGCGAGTTCGTAGCCGAGGGTTTTCTTGCCCTCGACGCGGTAGGGTTCCTTGAGCGTGGAGACATCGAACCAGCCCTCGGCAACTTTGCGCCGGGCGACTTCGGCACCGCAGTCGGTGATGAGGCCGTTGATCAGCGTGACGTGCGCGCCGAGTTCGCGGCACTCGATGATGTTGGCCTTGGGCGTGTCGGCCGGCATGAAAATGTGCGCCTCCATTCCTGCGCGCGCGGCGTAGGTGGCGAGGGCGCCACCGGCGTTGCCGGCGGAGGGCACGGCGAGTTTGGTCAAACCGAACTGCTTCGCCATCGAGACGGCGACGGCCATGCCGCGGGCCTTGAAACTCTGCGTGGGATTCTGCGACTCGTCTTTGATCAGCAGACGGGCGAGGCCGTGTTTCGCACCGAGGCGCGGCGCGGGCAGGAGCGGGGTGAAGCCTTCGCCGAGCGTGACGATGTGGGCGTCGCTCTTCACCGGCAGCACCTCGCGGTAACGCCAGAGGGATTTGCCGCGGGTCTGAAGCGCGGCCTTGGTCAGCGTGCGCGCGGCGGCGGCGAGATCGTAGTGCGCGTAGAGCGGCTTGCTGCAGCAGGTGCTGACGTTCTGGGGAACGGAGGCGTCGTGCGACCGGCCGCAGGCGGTGCAGGCGAGGTGGGTGAGATGCACGCCGCGACGAGAACAGAGCGGCCCCGCTTCGGCAACAGCGGAGCCGCGCGCAGACGAATGGCGCGGCCGGACTTAACCGCGGCGGCGCCAAGTGCCGCGCGAAAGACCACCGCGTTGCGGCGCAGGCTGCGATGCGGGACCGGCGTGGCCGCCGCCTTGCGTGGAGCCACTGGCGGGTGCCGGGCCGTCTTGATAACGCGGTGCGCCGATGCGCTGGCCGCCGTTGCCCTGACCGCCGCTGCCTTTGCCGCCGGTCGAGCGACCGGCGCCGCCGTCGCGACGATGCTGCGAAGAATGACTCGGGCGCCCGCCGCCGCCGCTGTTCGGGCGATAGCCGCCCTGACCGTGGGGCTGATGCGAAGCTTGCGGCGCGTTGACCGGGAAAGTCGGAGCCGCGTGGTAGTCGAAGCCGTCGAGTTTGAGCTGCGGCACTTTCTGGCCGATAAAGCGCTCGATGTCGCGAATGTCGTTCGCTTGGTCGGGCGTGGTGATCGTGAAGGCTTCGCCGACGGCGGCGGCGCGGCCGGTGCGGCCGATGCGGTGGACGTAGTCCTCGGGGTTGGCGGGGATGTCGTAGTTGATGACGTGGGAGACGCCGGCGACGTCGATGCCGCGCGCGGCGATGTCGGTGGCGACCATGACTTCGTATTTGCCGGACTTGAAGCCTTCGAGGGCCTCGACGCGTTGCGACTGCGAGCGGTTGGCGTGGAGGACGGCGACAGAGTGGTTCGCAGACTTGAGTTTGCGGGCGATCTTGTCGGCGCCGTGCTTGGTGCGCGAAAAGACGAGGCAACTGTGGAAATCGGTTTTCTCGAGGAGCGCGACGAGGAGGTCGAATTTCTTGCCCATCGAAACGGGGTAGATCGCGTGGCTGACCGACTGGTTGACGGTGCGCGCGATGCCGATCTCGATGCGGGTGGGGTTGCGCAGGGCGAAGGCCGCGATGTCGGCGATCTCGGGCGGGATGGTGGCGGAGAAGAACAGCGTCTGGCGCTCGCGCGGGCACTTCGCGATGATCTTCTTCACGTCTTTCACGAAGCCCATGTCGAGCATGCGGTCCACTTCGTCGAGGATGAGAATCTTGAGGCCGTCGAGACGCAGGGTTCCTTCCTGGAGGAAGTCCATGAGGCGGCCGGGCGTGGCGATGACGATGTCGGTGCCGGACTGGATTTCGCTGCGCTGGCGGCCGTAGCCGACGCCGCCGTGGACGACGGTGGCGCGGAGGTCGGTGAAGCGGCCGAAGTCGCGGAAGGCGGTCTCGACCTGGGCGGCGAGTTCGCGGGTGGGCTCGAGCACGAGCACGCGGGGGCCGCGGGCCTCGTGTTTGCCGAGGCGGGCGAGGACGGGGAGGGCGAAGGCGGCGGTCTTGCCGGTGCCGGTCTGCGCCGAGCCGATGAGGTCGCCGCCGCCGAGGACGACGGGGATGGCGCGGAGCTGGATGGGCGTGGGGTCGACGTAGCCCATGGCCTTGACACCGTTGAGCAGGGCGGGCGGAAGCCCGAGTTTGGAAAATGGCATAAGGGCCGACGGTCCCGGTTTCGCGAGGGAATGGCGAGACAAAAGCCCGGGGGCGAAGATTGGGCTCTCCTTTTGGCAGAATGGCCCCACAGTGTCTGTTATGGAAAAACGCCCGTTCGCCGAACTCGGATTGTCCGCCGAGATATTGAAGGCCGTGGACAAACTCGGTTATGAAGAAGCCTCGCCCATCCAAACGGCGGTGATTCCGCACGGACTCGCGGGCAAAGATGTCGTCGGCCAGTCGGCCACCGGCTCGGGCAAGACGGCGGCGTTCGCCATCCCGGCGATCGAGAAAGTCGACGTGAAGGTGCGGGGCGTGCAGGTGCTCGTGCTCTGCCCGACGCGCGAGCTCGCGGTGCAGGTGGCGGAGGAGTTCGGCAAGCTGGCGTTTTTCAAGAAGGGGCTGATGGAAGTGCCGATCTACGGCGGCCAGAGTTACGACCGGCAATACCGCGCGCTGCACGCCGGGGCGCAGATCGTCATCGGCACCCCCGGCCGCCTCATGGATCACATGGAGCGCGGCACGCTGAAGTTCGACAACCTGAAGATGGTCGTGCTCGACGAAGCCGACCGCATGCTCGACATGGGTTTCCGCGACGACATCGAGCACATTCTCAAGGCCACGCCCCCGACGCGGCAGCTGTTCTTCTTTTCGGCCACGATGCCGCGCCTGATCCAGGACATGATCAAGCGCTACAGCAAGGACCCGGTGTGGGTGCGCATCGAAGCACACGCCGCCAATGCGCCGCAGGTCGACCAAGTTTACTACGAAGTCGACCGCCGCTCGAAGCTCGAGGTGCTCACGCGCCTGATCGATCTGCATGATTTCCGCTACGGCATCATTTTTTGCAGCACTAAGATCATGGTCGACGAGCTCGACGAGAACCTGCATTCGCGCGGCTACGCGGTGGACCGCCTGCACGGCGATCTCACGCAGCAGCAGCGCACGAAGGTCATGGAGAAATTCAAGCGGAAGGGCTTCGAATTCCTCATCGCGACCGACGTCGCTGCACGCGGACTCGACGTGGATGACCTCGAAGTGGTGTTCAATTTCGATCTGCCGAACGACGCCGAGGATTACACGCACCGCATCGGCCGCACCGGCCGCGCGGGCAAGAAGGGGCGCGCCGTCACATTCGTGTCGGGCCGAGAGATCTACA
>JACQFT010000255.1 GCA_016199925.1 Opitutia bacterium
AGGCCGTCGCGCAAGCCGTTCCAAAGCACGGACTGGTTGCGGACATCGCGCAGCGGCGGGGACATCACGAACTTGGCGCCCTCGAAGTTCGGTTTCTCCGCGTAGGATTTGTCGAGCGTGAGGTATTGGATGAGCGTCTCGACGCCGACGCGCACGCCGCGCTGGCGGGCGGCGATGGCTTGGTCGAGCGCCTCTTTGCAGGAGAGGTGGACGATGTAGGTCGCGGCGCCGGTGAGCTCGGCGAAGGTCATCAAGTGGTGCACGCCCTCAGCCTCGACGGACGGTGGACGGCTCTCGTGATGCTGGCCGGGGTCGGTCTTGCCGGCGGCGAGCAGTTCCTTGCAGCGCTCGGCGACGAGCGTCTCGTTCTCGCAGTGCGCGGTGACGACAATGCCGAGTTCTTTCGCGAGCTTGAGCGTGCGGTAGAGTTCGGTGTCGTCGATGCCGAACGCGCCTTTGTAGGCGAGGAAGATTTTGAACGAGCTGATGCCGCGCCTCACGATCTCGCGCAGTTGCGCCTCGGAGCCGGTGTCGAATTTCGTCACACCCATGTGGAACGTGAAATCGCACGCCGACTTGCCGACGGCCTGGCTCATCCAGTGCTCGAAGCTCTTGAGCGCGTCGTCCGCCCGCGACGGACAGCACATCTCGATGAGCGTCGTCGTGCCGCCGACGAGTGCGGCCTTCGAGCCGGTCGTGTAGGTGTCCTTCGAGAACGTGCCCATGAACGGCAGGTAGATGTGCACGTGCGGGTCGATGAAACCCGGGAACACAAACTTGCCCGTCGCGTCGATGACGGTCGCGCTGGCGGGGGCGGAGATATTCTTGTCGATGCGGGTGATGGTTTCGCCTTCGCAGAAGATGTCGGCGGTGTAGCGGGAGTCGGCGGTTACTATCTCACCATTCTTAATAAGGAGTGACATGTGATGTGTGACTTGTGACGAGTTGCAGATTAGCGGGAAGATTCCAGCTTCCGGCGGAGGCCGTTGAGCATGCGACGGAGGTCGCCAAGCAGTTCGCAGCAGGCGGAGGTTTGCTGCTGCGTCGCAAAGCCGAGTTCGACGGCCAAGTGCAGCTGGGTGTCCAACTCCGCGACGGAACCTTCGGCGTGCGAGATGAATTGAATGAACTCACCGGTTGTGTGGCGTGCCTGACCTTCGGCGATATTGGATGAGATCGAGACCGATGCCCGGCGCATCTGTGAGATTAGGCCGAACTTCTCCTCGGTCGGGAATGATTTCGTGAGAGCGTAGGTGAGCTTGGCGACGGCGATTCCCTTCTGCCACACGAGCAAGTCTCGATAGCCCTCGGCCTTTGGATTCTCGAATTTCAGCGGCTTCATTGCTTGGCACACATCACATGTCACTTGTCACAGCGCTCCGCGCTACTTTTTCCAGACGTCGCCTACGTCCCCACCAAACCACCGAGAACTTATCACCTTCTGTTGGGTGTAGAACTGCACGGCTTCTTTGCCCTGGATGTGGAGGTCGCCGTAGAAGGAGTCGTCCCAGCCGGTGAAGGGGAACATCGCCATCGTGGCGGGCACGCCGACGTTGACGCCGACCATGCCGGCCTTCACGCGCATCGTGAACTCGCGGGCGGCGCGGCCGTTGTTGGTGAAGATCGCCGCGCCGTTGCCGAACGCGGATTTGTTGGCCAGCTCGATGGCACCGTCGAGGTCGTCCATGTGCATGACGTTCAGCACGGGGCCGAAGACTTCCTCGCGCGCGAGCGTCATGCCGGTCTGCACGTGGTCGACAATCGTCGCGCCGACGTAGAAGCCCTTCGGGGCGTCGGCGATTTTCACGCCGCGACCGTCGGCGACGATCTTCGCGCCTTCTTTCTCGCCGTTGGCGAGGAGGCTGAGCACGCGGTCGCGGTGCGCGGCGGTGATGACGGGGCCCATGTCGGGCTGTGCGGCGCGGTCGGTGGGGCCGACCTTGATGGCGCGCGCGGCGGCGATGAGCTCGGGCATGAGGCGGTCGACCGCGGCGCCGACGGTGATGGCGGTCGAACCGGCCATGCAGCGTTCGCCGGCGCAGCCGAACGCGGCGGTGGAAAGATTCTCGACGGTCTTGGCGACGTCGGCGTCGGGCATGACGACGATGTAGTTCTTCGCGCCGCCGTTGGCCTGGCAGCGTTTGCCGTGCTTGGTGGCGGTGTCGTAGATGTATTTCGCGATGGGCGTCGAGCCGACGAAGGACACGGCCTTGACCTTCGGGTGCGTGAGCAGCGCGTCGACGGATTCGCGGCCGCCATGCACGATGTTGAACACGCCCTTGGGAATGCCGGCCTGCTCGAGCAATTGGCCGAGGAGCACGGCGCTGAGCGGGACTTTCTCGCTCGGTTTCAGGACGAAGGTGTTGCCGCAGGCGAGGGCAAGGGGGAACATCCACAGCGGCACCATCGCGGGAAAGTTGAACGGCGTGATGCCGACGCAGACGCCGAGTGGCATGTTGATCGTCTCGCAGTCGACGCCGCGCGCGATGTTCTTGAGCGAGTCGCCGAAGAGCAGGGTGGGAATGCCGCAGGCGTATTCGATGTTCTCGAGGCCGCGGAAGATCGAGCCGCGCGCTTCGGCGTGGGTCTTGCCGTGCTCGCGCGAGACGGTTTTGCAGAGCAGGTCGAAGTTTTCTTCGACGAGCTGGCGGTATTTGAAAAAGATGCGCGCGCGCTCGATGGGCGGCGTATCGCGCCAGCCGGGGAAGGCGGCGTGCGCGGCCTCGACGGCGGCGTTGACCTCGGCCGTGCCGCCCGCCGGGCACTCGGCGATGACGTCACCGGTGGACGGATTGAAGACGGGCGTCGTGGGGATCTTCGGAGTGATCCATTCGCCGTTGAGGAAGAGCGGGCAGGGAGTGAGGGTGGAGGTTGTGGCGTGTGACATGTGAAATGTGTTGGGTTGAGTGACTAGAAATCGAGGTTCCCGGAGGCGTTCTGTGAGTAGTGAAGAATACGGCTGACGGAGATGAAACCGGTGACTTCATCCCAGATAAAGTAGATGGCGTAGGGGAAGCGGGGTGTCATCGCCAGGCGCATCCGGCCCCGGCGCAAACGAAAGAGTTGAGGGGAATTCTGGATGAGAAGAAGAGTGGCATCAATCCGTCGGACGAAATCCACGCCGAGACCGGGCCTGCGCTTCTCATACCATTCAAATGCAGCGGTGACTTGGGCGTGGGCGCGAGATGAGACCAGCAATTCGTGGCTCATCGGAACAGGTTAGGGGCGCTTGTTGAGGAGCTGATCCCGGATTTCCGGCCAAGGCCGGCCTTCGCGCGGGTTGGCATCGTATTCGGCCAGGCCTTGATCGATCTCGCGCAGATGCCATTCGGGCAGCGGGAGGGAGTCGGATTTGGCGGTGATCTCGGCCCAAAGCTCCTCCACGAGTTCCAATTTCAAGGCGAGCGGGGCATTGCGGACTTCGGGAATGTCGGCGAGTTTCATGGGGAAAAGATAATCGGGCCAAGGCGTGGCGTAAAGGGGTTCTTACCCGGCCGGGCACTCGGCGATGACGTCGCCGGTGGACGGATTGAAGACGGGCGTCGTCGGGATCGGCGGAGTGATCCATTCGCCGTTGAGGAAGAGCGGGCAGGGAGTGAGGTTCATAGAGGGAAAGCTCCAAGCTCCAACATCCAAGCTCCAGTGAAGCTCCAAGCGCAAAGCTTCAAACAGCGTGGACGGGATTGGTAATTGGGAGATTGAAAATTCATTGGAGCTTGGAGGTTGGTGCTTGGTGCTTCAGGAGCGTCAGCCCGATTTGCGGTAGATGCTGGAGAAAATCAGATGCAGCTCCTTCGCTTCGCGCCAGAGCGTGCGGGCCTCGTCAGCCAGTTGGGGCTCCGCGGTGGCGAGCATCCGCAGGAAGAACTTGGATTCCTTTGCCTCTTTCTTGCAGCGACCGATGATGTGCCGGAAATCTCTTTTCGAGACGCCCTCGTTGGCTTCGCAGTAGTTCGCGCCGACGCTCGTGCCGCAGCCGGTGAGTTGGTCGATGAGCCGGTCGTTGTTCGGACTACGCGGAATTCGTTTTAGGAACCGGACAATGTTTTCACCAAAGACCGAAGTTCTCTCCTCAAGGTCGAAAGGATGACGCGGTGAGGCAGCACTCTCTTCTTCAACGCTCCACGAATCTCCGTTCGCTTCGGGATACACCACGTCATTGCCTTTGCTCGCCATTGGCCGCGCCTTGGTTTTTCTCTGGAGCTTGGAGGTTGGAGCTTGGTGCTTCATCTCACGGATGCGGCGGGATGGGATGCATTTCGCCGCGGGCGACGCGGTCCTGGTAGTTGCTCCAGGTCATCTCGGGTTTGCCGTTGGGGACTTCGGTCATCGTGATGCAGCCGTCGACGGGGCAGACGAGCGAGCAGAGGTTGCAGCCGACGCAGTCTTCCTCGCGGACGACGGGCACGGGCTTGTGCGGGACGCGGCCGGGGCCGAGGCCGACCTGGAGTTCGTCGGGCGACTTGAGGTCGATGCACTGGTGCGCGCCGTCTTCGCAGGCGATGTAGCAGAGGTTGCAGCCGATGCATTTCCCGTAGTCGATGCGGGCGACGCGCTGCCAGTTGAGGTCGAGATTTTCCCAACGCTGGAGCGTCGGCACGGATTTGCCGCGGAGATCGTCGAGGGATTTCATGCCTTTGGAGTCGAGGTAGGCGCTGAGACCCTCGTTCAAGTCCTCCACGATGCGGAAGCCGTAGTGCATGATGGCGGTGCAGACTTGGAGCGAGGTCGAGCCGAGGGCGATGAATTCGGCGGCGTCGCGCCACGTGGTGATGCCGCCGATGCCGGAGATGGGGAGGCCGACTTCGGGGTCGGCGGCGCACGACTGCACCATGTTCAACGCGATGGGTTTCACGGCCGGGCCGCAGTAGCCGCCGTGCGAGCTGTAACCGCGGACGGTCGGCTCGGGCACGAGCGTGTCGAGGTTCACGTTGGTGATCGAGTTGATCGTGTTGATGAGCGAGATGGCGTCGGCGCCGGCGCGGCGGGCGGCGCGGCCGCCCATCGTGATGTCGGTGATGTTGGGCGTGAGCTTGACGATGACGGGGATCGTCGCGACCTCCATGACCCAGCTGGTGATTTTCTCGATGACGGCGGGCTGCTGGCCGACGGCGGCGCCCATGCCGCGCTCGCACATGCCATGCGGGCAACCGTAGTTGAGTTCGATGCCGTCGGCACCGGCGTCGGCGGCACGCTTGACGAATTCGTGCCACTGCTCGCGCGTCTCGACCATGAGCGAGGCGATGACGGCGTGGTGCGGCCAGCGTTTCTTGACCTCGGCGATTTCGCGGAAGTTCACTTCAGGCGAGCGGTCGGAGATGAGCTCGATGTTGTTGAAGCCGATCATGCGACTCGGGCCGTCGTTGAGCGCGGAGTAACGCGAGGAGACGTTGACGATGGGGTCGCCGATGGTTTTCCAGACGACGCCGCCCCAACCGGCCTCGAACGCGCGGTGCGCCTGGTAGCCGGTGTTGGCCGGCGGGCCGGACGCGACCCAGAACGGATTGGGGGATTTGATGCCGGCGAGATTGCAGGAGAGATCGGCCATGATGAAGGCGAGAGGTTTGAGGCTAGGGGCGAGAGAAGTTAACGTGTGACGGGCGAGGGGAATCGCGGCGTAAAGCCGCTCCTACAGTTTCAGCGCGGCTTCGAGTTCGTGGGCGCGGATGGGGGCGAGGAGGCCGGAGCCGGAGGAGCCTTGCTTCGCGCCGAGGCGCGAGGGTTGCACGGGTGGGGAGACGGTTTCGCCGGTGAGGAAATGGTGGATGCCGTGGGCGGCTTTCTTGCCTTCGCCGACGGCGTTGACGACCTCGCGTCCGCCGTTGCCGCAATCGCCGCCGGCAAAAATGTGCGGCACGTTCGTCTGGCCGGTGAGCTGGTCGTGCGTGATCACACCTCGAGAGTCGACGGCGAGCGCGGGGAAAAGCGATTTTACGAGCTTCACCTGCTTCTCTTGGCCGACGGCCTTGAGCACTAGGTCGCAAGGCTCGACCCACTCGGTGCCGGGACTGATTTCGGCTTTGCCGCCGACGAGGCGAGTGCGC
>JACQFT010000041.1 GCA_016199925.1 Opitutia bacterium
CGCGACCGGGCCGAGCACACCGACACGGCGAAAACCAGAGCCGCGCGCGCCGACCTCGCGACCCGCCCGATCGCCCCCGGTGCCGACAGTTGGCAAACCGGCCCGGCCTTCCAGCTCGGCGACGACCGCGCGAAAACCTCTCCGCACCCCGGGCCCGAGAAATAATTTCGCCCGCCCGCCGCCGCGGCCGGACCCCCGAGGATGGGCATCGACCGCGGCCGCGGGCTTCTCCCGCCTGACACCCGACAGACGGACAGAGCGCCGTCCGGGCTTTCCAGTTTGCTCGCGCCAACGTTTTCCGGTGGGCCAGCGCGCTTGCGCGCGCCGGTCCACACCGGCGAAACTCAACCGGCAAGCCGTGGGAGCGCCGCCCGGCGCGCGGATTCTTGCTTTCACTTTTCCGGCGGGCCCGCACCCTGCCTTTCCCCCCAGCATGAACCTTCTCGAAACCGAACGCCTCACGCTGCGCCGGCTCACGCTCGACGATGCGGCGTTCATGTTCGAGCTCGCGAACGATCCAGCGTGGCTGCTCAACATCGGCGACCGCGGCATCCGCGATCTCGCCGGGGCGCGCGCCTACCTGCAACGCGCGCCGCTCGCGAGCTACGCGCGCCACGGCTTCGGCATGTATCTCGTCGCGGTGAAAGCCACCGGCGAATCCGTCGGCATCTGCGGTCTGCTCCAACGCGACCCGCAGCCCGACATCGAACTCGGCTTTGCGTTTCTCCGCCGCCATTGGGGCCACGGCTACGCGACCGAGGCCGGCGCCGCAACCCTCGCCGAGGGGAAGGACAACTACGGCCTGACGCGCGTCACCGCGGTCACAGTGCCCGCCAACACCGCCTCGGTCCGCGTGCTCGAGCGGCTCGGGCTGCGCTTCGAGAAAAACATCCGCCTCGCCGGCGACCCCGCCGAGCTCGCGCGCTACGCCCGCGAACTCTGAGCGGCGGCGCACCGGCGCGGCCGCTCAGCTTTTCCCGGCCGATATTTCCGCGCCGAGCAATTTCTGCTCGGCCGAAGCGAGGGCGTCGTAGGCGAGGAGCGGCGCGGTGGCGGCGGAGAGTTGTGCGAGGACCCCGGCCTGCTGCCCGAGCAGGCGGAGGCGCGCGAGGGAGGGCAGACGGAGGCGCCCGTCGTCGCAGCAGAGGAGGAAGAACAGCCGGGTGGCACGGCCGTCGGGCGCGCCGAACGGGACCGGCTGGACCGTGCGGCCGAGGACGACGAACGAGCCGTCGAAGCGATACGCCTCGTGCGTGCGGGGGTGCAGGAGCGCGAGTCCGCCGGGCACGGCGGTCGGGCCCAGGGTTTCACGCGCCTCGACGCTGGCGCGCAATTCGCGCGCGTCGTGGACGCGGCCGGTCTTGTCCGCGAGCGCGACCATCGCGCGGATCGCGGCGGACTTTGTCTTCGCGGGCAGCGCCAGGTCGATGTGCGCCGGCGCCATCAGTTCCGGGAGGAGCGCGCCGGCGGGGAATATCGCGCGCAGGCCCCGCTGCGTCTGGCGGTGATACCAGGCCAGCCCGGCGGCGGGCAGACCGAGGAGCCGCGGCGACGCCCACGCGTCGACCGCCGCGCGCGGGAAGACGAGCCGGCCGCCGCGCTTCTGGTGCGGCAGGCCGCCCTCGCGGACGAGCCGTTCGACGTGCCGGCGCTCGACGTGCAGGTGGTCGGCGAGTTCGTCGAGGGTGAGCGTGCGGTGCGGCATGGCGGGCGCACGCTAACGCGGACGACGGGCGTTGCAAAGCTCGGAGCGGCCCCGCCACCAGGGCCGGCCCTGGTGGCTACACAAACGATGACGCCGGATCGACTGCAGGAGGGGCTTTCTGCCCCGATGGTTTTTCGAATCGCGGCATAAAGCCGCTCCTACAGTTCAGCAAACGCTGTGGGAGCGTGCATGCACGCGACGCAGTGTGGTGTGCGTGTCGCGACCAAGGTCGCTCCCACAAATACAGTGGACAGGTCTCATGGAATGTCCCGGAGCTTGCTCCGGGGATCTTTCTGCCCCGATGGTTTTTCGAATCGCGGCATAAAGCCGCCCCAACAGTTCAGCGAAACGCCACCCGCTACCGCGCGGTCGCGGGCACGGGCTGCTGGTCGAGCGCCTCCTGCAAAAACGCCTCGAAGTCCGCCTTGAACTTCGCGCGCGAGGGCCGGTGGATGTAGTGCATGTGGCCGGCCTCGTAGTAGGTGAAGTGCAGGTTGGCGCGGATCGCGGGCGCGAGATTCATCAGGGCGACGGAGTTTTCGGCGGCGTAGAACGGCGTGGCGAGGTCGTAGTAGGCGGCGGTCACCCAGACTTTGAGATACGGGTTTCGGGTCATCGCCTTGCGAAGGTCCTCGGCGGTGTTGGGGTGGCCGTTGGCGGCGTCGCCGAAATTCCACGGGTTCACGTTGGCGAAGGCGTGGTAGGGCAGGTCGGTCTCCACCTTCAGCTCGCGGCGCACATAGTCGTTGAACGCGGCGCTGAGCGGCCCGAGCACGGCTTCGGTGGCGGGGTCGTATTCGTAGGTCTCGGTGCCGGGGTCGTAGCGCAGACCGGTGAAACGCGAGTCGAGGCGGCCGACGACCTTGCCCTCGTCCTGCAACTGCCGGTTGAAATAGAGAAAATCCGGCAGGCGGAGTTTGCGCTGGAGCCAGAACGCCGTGGGGATGCCGGTGAAGCGCTGGAGCTCGGCCGCGACGCGTTGCTGCTCGGCGGCGGGGAGCGTGTCGCCGCGCGCGAGGGCGAGCGTGTAGGCGCCGCCGGCGAAGGCGCGCGCGAGCGCAGCGACCTCGGCGAGGCTTTTCGCATGCAAGTCGGCGGAGAGTTTCCGGTGATACCACGCGGTCGCCGCGTAGGTGGGCAGGAAGCCGACGAAGGGCTCGTTGTTTTGCGGGGTGAAATTGAGCGTCTGGAAATTGATCACGGTCGAGACGAGGATGAGGCCGTTGAGATAGTAGCCGGCGGTGTTCTGGAGGTAGTCGGCGAGGCCGGCGGCGCGCGTGGTGCCGTAGCTTTCGCCGAGAATGAATTTCGGCGAGAGCCAGCGGGTGTGGCGCGAGGTGTAGAGGCGGATGAAATCGCCGACGCTCGCGATGTCCTCGCGCAGGCCGTGGAACTGGTTCGCGTTTTCCTTCGGCGCGGGACGGCTGTAGCCGGTCGAGACGGGGTCGATGAACACCAGGTCGGTGCGGTCGAGCCAGGTCGCCTCGTTGTCGACGACCCGGTAGGGCGGGGGCGGGGCCTCGCCTTCGTCGGTGAGCGCGGCGCGGCGCGGCGCGATGGCGCCCAGGTGCAGCCACATCGAGGCGGAACCGGGCCCGCCGTTAAAAACAAACATCAGCGGACGCGTCGCCGGATCGGCGACCCCGTCGAGCGTGTAGGCGGTGAAGAAGACCTTGGCCTTCGGCTTGAGGTTGTCCCTGTTCGGTTTCTTGGTCGGGTCGGCCTTGTCCTTCTCCTTGTCGTCGGCGCCGGTCGATTTGTCCTCTTCCTTGAGGAGGAGGTAGCCGGCGGTCGCGTGGTATTTGAGGACCTTGCCGTTGACGGTGACCGTGTGGGCGGTGACGGAGGGCGCGGGCTCGTCGTCAGTGGCGGCGTCGGGTTGGTCCGCTTTGACCGCGGCGGCGGCCGGTTCGGTCTTGGCGGGCGCAGCGGGAGTGGCGGACGGGGTTTCGGCGCGGAGAGCCGCGGCGGCGGCGAGGAGAGCGAGCAAGCGCAGGAGCTTGGCCGGGATGCGAGTAGCCATGCGCGCAGATTGCCGACGGCAACAACTCGCTCAAGCAGATAGCGGCGAGCCGCGCCGGACTCGGGATCAACTGGCCTGCTCGCCCAGGGCGACGGCGATCAGCGCGGCGGTGCGGGCGTTGTTGACGAGCAGCGCGGTGTTGGCGCGGCGCGAACCGCCCGCAGTCAACTCCGCCACGCGGCCGAGCAGGAACGGCGTGACGGCTTTGCCGTGGAGGCCGCGCGCGTCGGCCTCGGCCGTGGCCTGCTTGATCGCGGCTTCGGCCTGGTCGGCGGGCAATTCGTCGGCGGCGGGCACGGGCACGGTGATGAGGATGCCGTGCTGCGCACCGAGCCGGTGCGCGGCGGCGATGATTGCGGCGGCTTCGCGCGGAGTCTCGACGCGCACATCGACCGGCAGTCCGCTGCTGCGCGAGTAGAACGCCGGCAGCGTGTCGGTGCCGAGGCCGATGACCGGCACGCCCTGGGTCTCGAGCACTTCGAGCGTCAGCGGCAGGTCGAGGATGGATTTCGCGCCGGAGCAAACGACGGCGACGGGCGTGCGGCCGAGTTCGAGCAAGTCGGCCGACACATCGAACGGCGCGCCGCGATGCACGCCGCCGATCCCGCCGGTGGCGAACACGCGGAGGCCCGCCAGATGCGCGACGATCATCGTGCCGGCGACGGTGGTCGCGCCGTCTTCGCCGCGTGCGACGGCGATCGGCAGGTCGCGCCGGCTGCATTTGCGCACGCGGCCGGTCGGGCGCTGGCCGAGGCGCTCGATTTCCTCGCGCGTCAGGCCGACGGTGATCTTGCCGCCGAGGATCGCGACGGTCGCGGGCGTGGCGCCGCCGGCGCGCACCGCGGCTTCCATCGCGAGCGCCGTCTCGGCATTCGCCGGCCACGGCAGACCGTGCGTGATGAGCGTGGATTCCAACGCGACCATCGGCCGGCCGCGCCGCAACGCCTCCGCCACCTCGGCCCCGAAACGGATTTTTTCTTTCATGAGCGAGCCGGAGCTTGCGCGCGGCGCGGGCCGTTGTCTAGGGCGGGATTCGTTTGTGCAACCGACGGTGCCTTTGGTCGGGGACCGGCTGTCAGAGGGGCTTTCTTGTCCGCCATGGCCTTGGCGAGGGCGGAACGCCCCGATTCAGCACGAGCCTCGCGGCATAAAGCCGCTCCTGCAGTTCCGGACAGAATTGTCGCGCGCGCCCAAATGTTCTCCTCGCCAAAACGGCTTCGCGCCGTAGATTCGCCGGACTCCGTCTATGACTGCCCCCGCTCCCGCCGCCGTCCCGCGCAAGTGGTATCAGATCTCCCTCACGCAGCAGATCATGCTCGGCCTCCTCATCGGCGTGCTGCTCGGCTGGTGGATGAGCGTGATGCCCGAGGCGTCGCGGAAAAACTGGGACGACGGCATGATCGTCGTGCGCGACGTGTTCCTGCACCTGATCAAGGCGATGATCGCGCCGCTGATTTTCGCGAGCGTCGTGCAGGGCTTCGCGGGCACCGGCGACATGAAGAAGGCGCGCCGCATCGGCGTGAAGTCGCTCATCTATTTCGAGATCGTCACGACGTTCGCGTTGATCGTCGGGTTGGTCGTCGTCAACATCGCGAAGCCCGGCGCGGGGGTGATGCTCTCCGACGCGGCGCAGTCCACGGCCGCGCTTGCCAAGCCGCAGACCCTCGCCGAGATCATCGTCCACATGTTCCCCGTGAGCCTGATCGACGCGATGGCGCGCAACGACGTGCTCCAGGTCGTGTGCTTCGCGGTGTTCTTCGCGATGGCGGTCATCGCGGCGGGCGACAAGGGCAAGCCGGTGCTCGAATTCTGCGGCAGCCTCACGCACGTGATGTTCAAGTTCGCCGGCATCATCATGAAGTTCGCGCCCTTCGGCGTCGGCGCGGCCATCGCCGTGACCGTCGGCCACCAGGGCCTGGGCTCGTTGCTCACGCTCGCGAAACTCGTCGGCACGCTCTACGCGGCGCTCGTCATCTTTGTCGTGCTCATCTTCGGCGCGGTGGTCTGGATCGCCCGGGTGCCGCTCAGGCCGTTTTTCCGCGCGGTGCGCGAGCCGTTCACGCTGGCGTTCGCCACGGCCAACAGCGAGGCCGCGCTGCCGAAGGCGTTCGAGAACATGGAGCGCCTCGGCGTGCCGCGCGGCATCGTCGGCTTCGTCCTCCCGGCGGGTTACTCGTTCAACCTCGACGGCTCGACGCTGCACCTCGCCGTCGCCTCGGTGTTCGTCGCGCAGGCGGCGGAGACGACCACCGGAATCCATTTCGGCCTCGAGCAGCAGATCACGATGCTGCTGATTCTCATGCTGACCTCGAAGGGCGTCGCCGCGGTGCCGCGCGCATCGTTCGTCGTGCTCGTGGCGGCGCTCGAATCCTTCAAGCTCCCTGTCGCCGGCGCGTTCCTGATTCTCGGCGTCGATGCGCTGCTCGACATGGCGCGCACCTCGGTGAACGTCATGGGCAACTGCCTCGCGTCGGTCGTCGTCGCGCGCTGGGAAGGCGAGTTCGACGAGAAGAAGGCCGCGGCCTTCGGCACGCCCGACGAGAAATTCTAGGCGGGCGCGCGCGGGGGCCGGCCAAAAGCATTGCGGTCGGGGCGCCGCGCGGTAGGTTGCCGGGTCCATGAACGATTTTTTCGGCCTTACGGTGGAGGTGCTCATCGTCGCGGCCCTGGTGGCCGCCAACGGTTTCTTCGTGGCCTCCGAATTTGCGCTGGTGAAAGTGCGCGCCAGCCAACTGCGCCCGCTCGCCAAGACCGGCGGCTGGCGGGTGAAGTTCGCGCTCCGGGCCACGGAGCATCTCGATGCGGTGCTGTCCGCCAGCCAGCTCGGCATCACCCTCACCAGCCTCGGCCTCGGCTGGGTGGGCGAACCGTTTGTCGCGATCCGCCTCGTGCCGTGGCTCGGCCGGTGGGGCATCACCGATCCGACGGTGGTCCACTCCCTCGCCTTCGCGGTCGCGTTCGGGCTGATTACTTTCCTGCATATCGTCTTCGGCGAACAGGCGCCGAAGATGGTCGCCATCCAGCACGCGAAGCCGGTCACGCTCTGGGTGTCGGCCCCGCTGATGGGTTTCTACTACGTCTTTTATCCCGTCATCTGGCTCCTCAACAATTCCGCCAACGCGCTCATCCGCTGGTTCGGCCTGGGCAAGGTCAGCCCGGGCGAGCACGCGTTCAGCGCCGAAGAGCTGGAATACGTCTTCAGCCACGCCCGGCACGTGCACCCGGGCGACGCGCTCATCAACAAGCTCATGGTGCAGTCGCTGCGCGCCCGCCAGACGCGCGCGCAGCAGATCATGCGCCCGCGCGACCAGGTCGTCGCCCTCTGGCTCGACCGGCCTGTCGCCGAAAATCTCCGCATCGCGCAGACCAGCGGCCACAGCCGCTTTCCGGTCTGCTCCGGCTCGCTCGACCGGGTCGAGGGCCTCCTCCTCGTGCGCGAGTGGCTCTGGCAAATCAGCCTGCTCGGGAGCGACACGCCGTTCGCGCCGCTGATCCGGCCCGCCGTGGAATTCGAGCTGGCCACGCCGCTGCACACCATGATCGAGCGGTTCCGCTCCGCGCGCAGCCACCTCGCCGTCGTGCTCGACGAGAAGCGGGCGCTCGCGGGCATCGTCACCTTCGAGGACGTGCTGGAGGAGATCGTCGGCGACATCCGCGACGAGTTCGACATCGAGCACGGGCCGGTTTTCAAGCGCACGGAAAACGCCATCGTGGTCAGCGGCGCCTTCACCATGCGCGAACTCCAGGCCGAGACCGGCTGGCCGCTCGAATGGGAGCCGCGCGACACGGTGGCGGCCTGGGCTCTCCGGCTGTTCGGCCGCGTGCCCAAGCGCGACGAAAGCCTCGACGCCGGCGAATACCGGCTGACGATCGTCGAGGCCAACGCCGAGCGCCCCCGCCGGGTGCGCGTCGAGCGCCCCCGCCCCCCGGGGCACAGCGCGCCGCCCGTCTGAGGGCGCCGGCCGGCCGCACGCGGTCGCGAGCCCGGGGCTTTCCGGTTTAGTTTCGCGAGTGTGGGCCAGCGCGATTGCGCGCGCGGTTTGGCACGCGCGCGCTGACCCACGGGAGAGCCGTCTGCGCGAGCCAACCGGAACGCCCCGGGCCCGGGTTCGCGGGCGCATCTCCGCGCTTGTTGCCGCGCGCGGGCGACGTAGGCTGCGGGCGCATCTGTCAACCGCCACCCCTTCCCCTCCCCATGTGCACCGACCGCAGAGAATTTCTCCGTCTGTCCGCCGGCCTCGCTGGCGCGGCGTTTGTCGCTCCCGCGTTGCTTCGCGCCAAGTCCGCCGACGGCGAGCCGGCCGAAGCGCCCGCCGTGCTCCCCGAGGTCATCCGCAAGTTGAAGCCCATGATCGCCGGCGTCACGCCCGTCTCCGACGACGAGCGCCACGCCCGGCTCGCCAAAGCCCGGCGCCTGATGGCCGAGCACCGGATCGACGCCATCTACCTCGAGCCCGGCACGAGCATGAACTATTTCACCGGCCTGCGCTGGGGGAACAGCGAGCGCATGTTCGCCGTCGTCATTCCGGCGAAGGGCGAGCTCGCGTGGGTCTGCCCGAAGTTCGAGGAGGAACGCGCGCGCGAACTCATCCGCTTCGGCGCCGACGTGCGCACCTGGGAGGAAGACGCCAGCCCCTACGAGCGCGTCGCCGAGATTTTCCGCGACCGCGGGCTGCGCACCGGCCGCATCGGCATCGAAGAGCGCGTCCGCTTTTTCCTCTTTGACGGCATCCGCCAAGCCGCGCCGGCGTTTGAATTCGTCAGCGCGACGCCGGTCACCGCCGGCTGCCGCATGTTCAAGTCGTCCGCCGAGATCGCCCTGATGCAACGCGCGAACGACATCGCCATCGAGGCCTACCGCGCCGGTCTCGCCACGCTGCGCGAGGGCATGACGCAGGATGAGTTCGCCGGCAACACCGCCGCGGCGTTCCGCGCCCTCGGCGTGGCGGGCGGCATCTTTTGCAGCTTCGGCAAATTCACGGCGTTTCCGCACGGCAGCAGCACGCCGCAGCAATTGCACGAAGGCGACGTCGTGCTGCTGGACGGCGGCTGCTCCGTCGAGGGCTACCAGTCCGACATCACGCGCACCGTCGTCTTCGGCCGGCCGACGCAGCGCCAGCGTGACATCTGGGACCTCGAGCGCCGCGCGCAGGACGCCGGCTTCGCCGCCGCGAAAGTCGGCGCGCCGTGCGAAGCCGTCGACGCCGCGGCGCGAAAAGTTCTCACCGACGCGGGCTTCGGCCCCGACTACCGCACCCCCGGGCTGCCGCACCGCACCGGCCACGGCATCGGCATGGACGGGCACGAGTGGACGAACTTTGTCCGCGGCAACCGGACGCCGATCCAACCCGGCATGTGTTTCAGCGACGAGCCGACCATCGTCATCTACGGCGAGTTCGGCATCCGGCTGGAGGACTGTCTCTACATCACCGAGAGCGGCCCGAAGTTCTTCACGCCGCAGAGCCCGTCGATCGAGCAGCCGTTCGGCTGAGCGTTCAGAATCGGAGTGTAGATGCCATGAGGCGGACAAGCGGGCGAAAATCGCCCAACCTGTCCGTCCTATGTCTAAAACGAATCAAGCGAACGTTACGAAACTGCTCAATCGCCTGGTGGAAACCAAGGCCGAAACAATCAAGCTGGGAATGGATTTGCACGCGCGCGACGTCGTCGTGTGCGTGCAACTCGACGGCGCGCTGCCGCACCGCCCGCAAAAGATGCTCCCCGCCGGGCTCGTCATGCTGGCCCGCGGGCTCGTCGCCGCCGGGCGCAAAGTCTACTCGTGTTACGAGGCGGGTCCGTGCGGCTACGGCTTGCACCGCGAGCTCCTCGCTGTCGGCGTGACCAACTACGTCGTCGTGCAGGAAGTGCTGGGCGACGCGCGCCAGCAAAAGACCGACAACCTCGACGCCACCGCGCTGACCGACCGGCTCGACCGCTACGTGCGCGGCAACACCAAGGCGTTCACGGTGGTCACGGTGCCCACGCCCGAGCAGGAGCAAGCCCGCGCCCGAGGGCGCGGGCGCGAACAGCTCAAACGCAGCCGCCACCAATGGGTGGCGCGTGGCAAGAGGCTCCGGCTCACCCAAGGCCACCACATCACCGGGGAGTGGTGGACGGAGCGCCGCTGGACCGAGCTGAAACCCACCCTGCCCGCGTGGCTGGTGACGGAACTGGAAATCATGCGCGCGGTGCTCCTGCCCATCGACGCCGCGGAAAAAGCGCGGCGCAAAACCCTCGAAGCCGCGGCGCCGAAAAACTTGCCGAAAGCGATCGGCGCGCTCACCTGGGTGCTGCTCGCCTTGGAGATCTGCGCCTGGGGGCGGTTCAAAAATCGCCGCCGGGTCTCCAGTTACACCGGGCTGTGTCCCGGGGTGCAGCAAAGTGGCGGCCGCAGACGCGACGGCTGTATCAACCGCTACGGCAATCCCCGGGTGCGCGCGCTGCTCATCGAACTGGTGTGGCGGCTGGTGCGCTGGCAGCCGGACTATCCGCCGGTGCGGGCCCTGGTGGCGGGCAGCGCCCGCGGCTCGGCCCGGCGGAAGTGCGCCGTCGCCGCCGCGTGCAAGCTCGCGGTCGACCTGTGGCGGCTGGCGACCAAGCAGACCACGCCCGAAAAACTAAAGCTCATCGTGCCCGTCGAGCTGGCGGCCGCACTCGACGCCCAACTCAAAGCCCAAGCCACCTAACCCCCGCCCCCATTTTTCCGTCCAGCGCGCTGTGCTCGGGCGGATTCGTTTTCGGAGTGGCGCGCGCCCGTAGCCGGCCCTGGGCCTAGAACACCCGTTCTGTAGATTGTGCCGCTCACTCCGTCCCCTTTGCTCCCCCAGATTGCATCCAGCATGATGCGCTGGCCCCACCACGCGCGGATAGCAGGTTAGCTTGGGCGATCCAACGTCCAGGTTTGGGACGAGAGACACTCCACCACGGCGCCCGGCGCCTCCGCTCCCCCGAGCACGCAGCTAAAAAGAAAACCCACGCACTTTCTCCGATGTAATCCTCCAGGCCCATTTTTTCCCGTTTGCCCCTCGCGCCATCATAGCAGGGCCGGCCCTTGTGGCCGAGCCGTCTGCTTCTCTTCGCCCGTGCTCCCGGCACGCCGGCTCCCGCCTTGCGTCTTCCGGCCGGCTGCGCAACCTTGCGGGCGAGTCACCATGCGCCCGCTGCCCATCGAAACCGAACTGCTGACCGTCGAAGACTACCGGGCGACGCCGTAGGGTTCGCGCTAACAGTTGGTCGAAGGAGAACTGATCAGGTCCCCGGCCCCGAATCTTTTTCACCAAACCATTGCCGGGAAAATTTACCGGTTGATCGCCAATTTTCTCGAAGGCAACTCGACCGGCAGTGTCTTCATCGCCCCGTGCGATGTCCGTCTGTCGCCCCACGACGTCGTGCAGCCGGACGTGTTTTTTGTCGCGCAGGCCCGTCTCGGCCGCGGAAGTGTTCAAGCGGTAAGCGGCAACCTCCGGTGTTTGATCGTCGCCTTGGTGCTTCCCGCGCTCAACGTCAGCCGTGAACGTGCCGGCAGCGACGGGCAAAAAATACTCGCTCGGCGCGACTGAGAACACGGGCTGTCCGCCGGCCGGCGACGATGGAAACCTCCGGTGCGACGCGCTCAGGCGCGTTTGTGCCGTCGGAACTGTGGGAGCAAGTTTGCTCGCAACTCGACAGCCGCAGTTGTGAGCAAGCTCGCTCCCACAGCGGCAGTCTCCGCACACAAGGCATGCGTCAGAGCGAAGGGCCCTTTGAACGCATGGTTACGCTCAGGCGCCGTGGCATTTTTTGTATTTTTTCCCGGAGCCGCAGGGGCAGGGGTCGTTGCGGCCGACTTTCGGCCGGGCAAGGTAGGGGCGCGGCTCCCGCCAGGAGGCGGTGTCGGCCGGCGCCGGTTTCGGGCGCGCGGCCTCGCGGCGGAGCTGCCGGGCCGAGAGTTTGCCACGGCCGGGTTTCAGCTCGTCGAAGAAAGCCCAGTGGCGCACGGTTGCCCAGGCATCGGTGATCGGCGGCGGGAAGAGCTCGGCATCTGGCTCAAAGGAGGTGCCTGGCTCCAATTCGGCAAGCACTTCCTCCTCCTGACCCACCCAGCCACCGTCCACAAGGTCGCGCTGGAAAAGGGTGGCGACGGTGCCGCGCAACTCCCAGGCGCGGAAATCCACGACGGACGAGACGAGGCCGGTGGCGGCGGTGACGTCGTTCTCGTTGTCAGCGTCAAACGGAGCGGCGGCGATGCGCTCAAAAAACGCCAGCGTATCGGCGCGCGGCAACACCCCCCGCACGGTCAGAAGCGTCGCCGCGTTGAAGGCCGCGCCCCGGCTGTAAGGATCCGCCCGTTCGTCGAGGGCGAGGCTCTCGATGGCGCGCAGGTCGCCGGGCCAGGTGTCGGCGAGCACGACGCGAGCGTCTGCGGTGGTGAAGTCGCCGAGCAGATTGTAGCTCTGTTCTCCAGGGAGTCGCAACTGGGCGCACAACAGCGGATGGGCGCCGGTTTCGCGCCAGGCGGCGGCGAGATAGTGGAGGAAGACGATGCCCGGCCCGCCGTCGGAGCTGACGAAGTCGGCCGGCCGCGCCGCCGCTTCCGCCAGCCGTGCGAGCAGCGTCGGCGCGAGGGCCTCGCGGAGAGGCGCGGCGGCCTGGAGCGCGAGCGAAACGCGCCGCGGATCGGGCGAGCAAATGTCGTCAATGAGCTGCGGGGTGGCGGAATCCATCGGTCCCGAACGCGATGACACTTCGCCCGCCGAGGCGATCAGAAACTGACGGAGGGGGCTTGGTCGGAGGGAAACCGGCCGCGGCTCTGCCGGAGACTTCGCCCGACCGGTCGGGCGCGGATTGAACCGTTCCCCGTCGCGCCCGGGCCGGATTTCTCGCTCGCCGCTGCTGGCGGCGGGCACTACACAGCGTCGCTTGATGAAACATTTCCTGAAGGAGACCGATTTCACGCGCGCGGAGGCGGCGGAGGTGTTTGCGCTGGCGCGCCGCTACAAGCGGGAGCGCGGGCGGCATGAGAAGCCGCTCGCCGGCCAGACGTGGGCGATGATTTTCGCCAAGTCGAGCACGCGCACGCGGGTGTCGTTCGACGTGGGCATCCACGAACTGGGCGGACATCCGCTTTTCCTCGGGATGAACGACATCCAGCTCGGGCGCGGCGAGACGATCGGCGACACGGCGCAGGTGCTCTCGCGGTTTGTGCACGGCATCGTGATCCGCACGTTCAAGCAGAGCGATCTCGACGGTCTCGCGGCGCACGGCCGCGTGCCGGTGGTGAACGCGCTGACGGATTTTCTGCACCCGTGCCAGATCTACACCGACGCGTTCACGGCGGCGGAGCGCTGGGCGGGGCCGACGGGGGACCTGATGGCGTCGCTCGAAGGCCGCAAGGTGGCGTTCCTCGGCGACACGTGCTTCAACATGGCGAACTCGTGGATTCTCGGGGCGAATCTTTTCGGCATGACGGTGGCGCTCGGCGGCCCGCCGGGGTTCGAGCCGTCGCCGGAGATTCGCGGCCTCGCGGCGAAGACGGGCGGTCGTTTCCACTACACGGCGGATCCGTTCGAGGCCGTCGCCGGGGCCGACATCGTCTATACCGACGTTTGGGCGAGCATGGGACAGGAGGGCGAGACGGAGGCGCGGGCCCGGCGGATGATGCCCTATCAGGTGACGAAAAAACTTTTCGCGGCGGCGAAGCCCGACGCGCTTTTCATGCACTGTCTGCCGGCGCACGCGGGCGAGGAGGTCGCGCAGGAAGTGCTCGACCACCCGCGCTGCGTGATCTTCGACGAGGCGGAGAACCGGCTGCACGTGCAGAAGGCGATCCTCGCCAAGCTGGTGCCGGCGCGCGTCTGAGCGCGGGGTCACTCCTGCAGGATATACATATAGCGGCCGCTGATGAACTGGAAGTGGCCGGCGCGCAGGTCGCCATCGTCGATGAGCGCGTCGATCTCGGTCATCTGGGCGGTCGCGGCGGTCGGACTGGAAACCGAGACGGCCGCCGTGATACCGTTGAGGTTTTTGTCCCAGTTCCAGCGTCCGCCGACGACGGTGGGGGCGACCCAGACATCGGTCTTGAAGGTGCCGCTCATGCCGGTGGGCACGACTCCGCCGCCGGCGTTGGGCGGCCAGGCGCCGTTTTCCAAGGAGTAGGTTTCAAAGGCCTGGGTGAAGACGCGCAGATCGTTCGCGAAGCGGCTGTTTTGGCTGCGCCGTTGGACTTTCTGGATCGCCGGGATGGCGAGCGCGGCCAGCAGCCCGATGATCACGGCCACGATCATGATTTCCACCAAGGTGAAACCTCGGAGGAAACGGCGGTCCAGCCGGGGTGGGTCGGCGCGCATGGGTTGACCGGAATGGTGCGGGGCGGAGCCGGGCCGGCAACGGCGGAAGGGTGAACGCGGTGTAAATCCCCGGATTTTTCTTTTGCCCGCCGGAGCCAAAGGCCAACACTGCGCGCCCTACCATGAAGATCGTGCTCGCCTACTCGGGAGGTCTCGACACCTCCGTCATCGTCAAGTGGCTCCGTGAAACCTACGACGCCGAGATCGTCACCTTCGCGGCCGACATCGGCCAGGAGGAGGAGCTGAAGGGCCTGCCCGCGAAAGCGCGCCGGACCGGTGCGGCGAAACACTACACGCTCGACCTCGTCGAGGAGTTTGCCCGCGACTTCATCTACCCGATGATCCGCGCCAACGCGATTTACGAGGGCCAGTATTATCTCGGCACGTCGATCGCGCGCCCGCTCATCGCGAAGGCGCAGCTCGACATCGCGCGCCAAGAGAAAGCCGACACCGTGGCGCACGGCGCCACCGGCAAGGGCAACGACCAGTGCCGCTTCGAGCTGACCTACATGGCGCTCGCGCCGCAGCTCGCGATCATCGCGCCGTGGAAGCTCGAGAAGTTTCGCGCCGAGTTCCCCGGGCGAGCGGAGATGATCGAGTATTGCCGCGTGAACAAGATCCCCGTCGAGGCCTCGTTGAAGAAGCCGTATTCGATGGACCGCAATCTTCTCCATATCTCCTACGAGGCGGGCATCCTCGAAGACCCGTGGTTCGACCCGACGACGAAGGCGAACAAGGGCATGTTCAAGCTGTCGGTCTCGCCCGAAGACGCGCCCGACAAGGCCGAATACGTCGACCTCGATTTCGTGCGGGGCAACTGCACCGCCGTGAACGGCCGGAAGCTCACGCCCGCCGGCGTGCTGAAGGCGCTCAACAAACTTGGGGGCAAGCACGGCATCGGGCGCGTCGATCTGGTCGAGAACCGTTTCGTCGGCATGAAGTCGCGCGGCGTCTACGAGACCCCGGGCGGCACGATCCTCATGCAGGCGCACCGCCAGGTGGAGTCGTTGACGATGGACCGCGAGGTCATGCACCTGCGCGATTCGCTCATCCCGAAGTATGCCGAGCTGGTTTACTACGGGTTCTGGTTCGCCCCCGAACGCGAGGCGTTGCAGGCGCTGGTGGACGAGTCGCAGAAGCACGTCACCGGCACCGTCCGCCTGAAGCTTTACAAGGGCAACATCATCACCTGCGGGCGGCGGTCGAAGTATTCGCTCTACGACCTGAAGATCGCGTCGATGGAAGGCGTGAAGAGCTGGTATAACCAGACTGACGCGACCGGCTTCATCCGCCTGAACGGCCTGCGCCTGCGCGCGCGCTACTACGCGCAGGGCGGAGCGAAGAAATAGCCGCCGGCATGCCGCCCCGGCCGAGCGCGGCCATGGGCGTTCGGCGCGAAGGGCTGGCGGCCGGTCGCACCCTATGCAACTTCGTCGCGGATGGGTTGCGGCCGGCGGGGCGCGGGCGAGGCTCGGGGACGAAATTCCACTGCTCCCGATCCCTCGCCTCGCATGAAAAATTCCCGCCTGCGTTCTGTCCTGGTCTTGGTTCCCTCTTTTCTGCTCCTCGCGACGATGCGGGCGCAGACGCCGGCGGCGCCGCCGAGCGCCCCGCCGCCGCCGCCGCCGGAGATGCATCAGGTCGAGTTCTGGCTGGGTGACTGGGACGTGTTTGCCAACGGCACGGACCAGCAGATCGGCGAAAGCCGCGTCGAAGCGGTTGCGGACGGGTGGGCGCTGCTCGAGAGCTGGACGGCCCGCGGGCCAAAGGTCACGGGCAAAAGTCTCAACAGCTTCGACCGCGCCAGCGGCCAGTGGCAGCAATTTTGGATCGGTGGCGGCGGTGGCGGCATTATCCTTTTCAAAGGCGGGCTCGTCGACGGGAAGATGGTGCTGGAGGCGACGTTCGTGGCCGCCAAAGGGGCGCCGGCGTTGACGCGCGGCATCTGGACGCCCAACGCCGACGGCACCGTGCGCCAGCAGTTCGAGAACTCCACGGACGGCGGCAAGACGTGGCAGCCGAATTTCGACGGCCTCTACAAGCGCAAGCCGACGAGGTGAGCGCGCTGACCCACGGGGGAACCGTTGGCGCGAGCAGACGGGAAAGCCGTGGGCCCGGGCGGCGCCGCGAGCCCGCCGCGCGCGCGACTTGATGATCGGACGGCGCGCCGCGCCCGCCGTCCCGCCGGAGAGGCGAAGGAGACTAGTCCCGCCCGACGACCGGGCTGCGGCGCTCGTAGAGCACGGTGTCGCACCACTGGCCGGCGAGGGGGCCGTGCGTCATGCGGCCGATCTTTTCGCGCGTGCCGACGGGGCGGAAGCCGTGGCGCTTTTGCAACGCGAGGCTCACGGTGTTCTGCGGAAAGGTGGAGCATTGGAGCGTCCAGAATCCGTGGGCCTCGGCGACGAGGATGATTTTCTCCATCAACGCATCGCCGACGCGGTGCCCGCGGTGCGCCGCGCCGACGTAGAGGCTGGCCTCGGCTACGCCGCGATAGACGGGGCGGTAAGAAACCGGGATGAGCGCGACCCAGCCGGCGAGCGGCGCGGCGGCGGCGGGATCGGCGGCGGCGGATTCTTCGCGCGCGACGACGCAGCACGCCGTGACTTTGGTCTTGATGAAATCGTCCCATGTCGCCGGAGCGGCGGTTTCAAAGGTGGCGAGTCCGGTGGCGATGCCTTCTTCGTAGATGCGGCGGACCTCGGGCCAGTCGGCGGCGGTCATGGTGGCGAAGGAAAGTTTCATGAGCGAAGGGAAGCCGGTCGCGTGCCGATCATGGATTTTTCTTGGGGACGCGGCGCCCCCGCCGCGTTTTTCGGGGCGGGGGCGCCCCGGCTCCAAGGTGCACGGTGTGGCCGGCCGCCTTGAGCGTGCGCACGGTGGCGGCGAGCACTTCGGCTTTCACGAGCAGGTAGTCGGTGTCGAAGGTGCTGAGCGCGAGGATGCCGATCTTCGCGGTGGCGAGCGGAGTGAGCACGGCGGAGAGGATGCCGGTGGCGGTGAAGGCGAACGGGCCTTGGAATTTGAAGAGGCGCCATCCGCGCTCGGCACGGATGTGGGCCGGCACGAGGGCGGCGGCGCAGACGATCGAAAGCTCGTCGGCCGTGCGCGTGATGCTGCTGAAGCCCGCGGTGTCGGCCCACGCGGGCACCGGCTCGGACGGCAGCAGGCGGCAGGTGGCGTAGTCGCCGGTTTGGAGGAGGAGCGTGACCTTGGCCATCGGGGCAGGGCCGTGGAAAGTGTCACTTATTAAATGACACTTTTGCGGGGAGGGTGGGGGCGGGTCAGAAGAGGGCGTTGGCGACGATGCCGACGGCGGTGATGGGGCCCTGGTCGCTGAGGCCGTCGAGGGCGCGGTCGGCTTTCTTCATCACGCCCTGGGCGTCGCGGTAGAGCTGGTCGTCGGCGAGGAGTTTGCCGAGCGTGCCTTGGCCGGAGTTGATCTTGGTGGTGACGTCGCGGATGTTCTGCATGGAGATTTTGAGGTTGGCGGCGGTGGTCTCGTCGTAGAGGAGGGTGCCGATGGTGCCGCGGCCGCTCTTGAGGTCGGCGACGATGGTCTTGGAGTCGGCCATGAAGGTGCGGGCGTCGGCGGCGGCGCTCTTAAATTCGGTGACGGTGGCGAGGAGTTCGTCGTGCATCTTCGGGTCGTTGACGAGGCGGCCGAGGGTGCCGTCGCCGTTTTTGATTTTGGCGGTGATGTCCTGAAGATTGCTGATGGTCTCGGTGAGTTTGGGGCCGTTGGCGGTGACGAGCTGGTCGAGGCGCTGGAAGAGATTGCCGTTCTCGCCGCCGGTGCCGAGGGCCTGGCCGACTTCGCCGATGACGGATTCGAGTTTGGAGCCGAGGCTGCCGAGCTGCGCGATGACTTCGCTCATGTCGACGGTGGGCTTGGTTTTGATTTCGTCGCCGTCCTGGAGGAGGGGATTGGTCGGCGTGCCGAAGGTGACGCCGAGGTAATTGCTGCCGAGGAGACTGGACTGCTCGACGCTGGCGACGGCGTCGTTGGGGATTTTGGTGCCGGGCTCGATGGTGATGAGCGCCTCGACGCGGTGGGCGGCGAGGCGGGTGAGTTTGACGGCGCCGACTTTGACGCCGGCCATGCGGACTTCGTCGCCGGTCTTGAGGCCCTTGAGGTTGGCGAAGCCGGCGACGAGGGTGTAGCCCTGTTGCTTGAAGATGCGGCCGCCGTTGAGGGACTCGAAGGTGATCCAGGCGAGCGCGAGTCCGAGGAGGAAGAAGAGGCCGACGCGGATGGTTTGGGAGGTGTTATTCATGGCTTTGTTCGAGTTGCTTAAAGCGGGGATTTTGGAGGTCGATGACCGGGTTGAGGAAGTTGGCGATGACGGGGTCGGAGTGGTGTTTGAAGTCGGCGGTCGGGCCGGTGGCGCGGATGCGGCCGTCCATGAGGACGGCGATGCGGTCGGCGATGTTGAGGGCGAGGGTGCTGTCGTGGGTGACGACGATGCTGGTGACGGCGGTCTGTTCGCGGAGGGTGGCGATGATCTCGGTGAGGGTGGCGGACATCACGGGGTCGAGCTCGGAGGTGGGCTCGTCGTAGAGGAGGAGCTGGGGCTCCATCACGAGGGCGCGGGCGATGGCGACGCGTTTTTTCATGCCGCCGGAGAGTTCGGCGGGGAATTTCAGCGCGGCTTTTTCGAGGGAGAGGATCTGGAGGGCGTGCATGACGCGGTCGCGGATGCCGGCCTCGTCGGCCTCGCGGTGTTCGCGGGGGTAGAGGGCGAGGTTGTCGTAAACGGAGAGGGAGTTGAAGAGGGCGCCGGCCTGGAAGACGAGGGCGAGGTGGACCTGGTTGCGCGTCGCGGGGTCGGCGGCGTCGAAGTGGCCGATGCGCACGGAGCCGCTGGTGGGGAGCTCGAGGCCGGCGACGTGTTTGAGGAGAACGCTTTTGCCGGAGCCGCTGGGGCCCATGATGCAGAAGATCTCGCCGGGGCGGACCTCGAGGCTGACGTCGGCGAGGACGGTGGTCTTGCCGTAGCGCTTGGTGAGGTGCTCGACGGTGACGCCGAAGGTCTTGCCGACAAAGGGGGAGGCGGTGAAGGGGTTGGTCATGTGGCGAGGAGGAGGGCCTTGGTGACGAAGTAATCGAGCACGAGGATGAGGATGAGCGAGGTGACGACGGCTTTGGTGACGGAGGCGCCGATCTCGCGCGGGCCGCCGCGGGTGCTGAGGCCGATGTGGCAGCAGACGAGCACGATCACGAAGCCGAACACTTCGGCCTTGATGAGGCCGTCGGTGATGTCGTGCGGTTTCATGTAGGCCTTGAGGGCGGTGAAGTAGGCTTCGGAGTCGACGGAGATGGAGTGGGTGAACTGGCTGACGAGCGCGCCGCCGAACCAGCCGCAGAGGTCGGCGATGATGGTGAGGACGGGCATCATGACGAGGATCGCGGCGAGGCGCGGCAGCACGAGGATGCGCTCGGGGGGGATGTTCATGGTGACGAGGGCGTCGATCTCCTGATAGACCTTCATCGAGGCGAGTTCGGCGGTGATGGCGGAGCCGACGCGGCCGGCGACGAGGATGGCGACCATGACGGGGCCGAGTTCGCGGGCCATGGTGAGGCCGACGAGGGTGCCGATGAACTGTTTGGCGCCGAAGTTCTCCATGCTGTAGCCGCTCTGGAGCGCAAGCACACAGCCGATGAAGAAGAGCAGGATGGTGACGATGGGCAGGGAGGTGTAGCCGATGAGGTAGCATTGCTCGATGAAGCGCGGGAACTGGCGCGGGAGCGTGCCGAGGTGTTTGGCCGAGCGCCACAGGAGGACGAGGGCGCAGCCGATGCTGTCGATGATGGCGAGGAGATGTTTCATGGCGACGGGGCTGGTGCGGCGGTTGGAGCCGGCGGGCGGGAAAAATCGAACAGGAAAAAGCGCCAGCTCGCGCCGGCGGCCGCGCGCCGCCAGCCGAGGAGGCCGGCGCCGAAGGCGACGCGGCGGGTGTCGCCGTAGCGGCGCACGCTGAGGAGCGGGCCGAGGTGGAATTCGCGGCGCGCGGGCGCGCGGTGCCACGAGACGGCGTTCCAGAGGAGCGACCAGTGCGTCTCGGCCGGGCCGCGGCGGTCGTAGCGGTAGAGCGCGAAGAGCGGGGTGTAGAGTTCGCGGACGGGGGTGTTGTTCTGGAAGAAAATTTCGAGCGGGCTGAGGACCTGCACTTGGCGGTGGCCGGCGCCGTTGTCCCACGCGCTGAGGAGCGGCCAGAGGTGGGTCTTCGACGCGGGGGCGGCGGCGGGGTTGGTCAGGCTGCGCTGGGTGTGCGACCAGTAGAGGAAAAAGAAGAACTGGGATTTTTCGTGCGCGAGGCCCTCGGCTTCCCAGCGCTCGTCGCGGACGAGCGGCCAGAGGAACCATTTCTTGTCGGCGCCCTTGATGACGGAGTGGGTGTAGAACGGGGCCCAGCGGTTGACCAGGCGGGTGGCGCCGCGGCCCTGCACGAGGAACGGCCAGAGGTAGCGGGTCTCGTCGTATTGGTCGGGCGCGGTGCGGTGGGTGGAGCCGAAGAGCGGCCACGCGTAGTTCACGCTGACGTAGCCGGGGCCGGACTCGCGGGTGTAGAATGGCAGGGCGCCGACTTGCACGTCCGGCTGCGGCTCGGAGAGGTGGGAGACGTTTTTGTAGAACAGCGGCCAGAGAAAAAACTGGCGGCGGTAGTCGCCGGGTTTGCTGCGCTGGCCGAAAAGCGGCCAGAACTCGAAGCCGCGGTGGCCGGCGCCATCGATGACGCGCAGGACCGGCCACGGGGCGTAGGTGGTGTTCATGCCGGCCTTCTCCGTGCGGAGAAAGAGCGGAAAGGCATACCACTCGAGGCGGTCCTTGCCGAAGCGGTGCTTGATCGTGCCGGCGACCGGGAGGAGCGCGCGATAGGAGGTCGCCGGATCGCCCGTCTGGCGGGAAAAATAAAACGGCCACACGTCGAAGCTGCGCGTGCCGGGCTCGCCGCCGGTGCCGGCGCTGCGGCGGTCGTTCACGAGCTGGAAGAAACTGAAAGACGAATACCCGGCCTCGGTCTGCCAGGAGAAAAACGGGTAGAGGAAATACCGGGCCTGCCGGCCTTCGGCTTTGGTTTGCAGGAAGAGCGGGCGCAGGCCCGAGGTCTCGCGACCGTCGGGGGCGGTCTTGGCGAAGAAAAGCGGGCCGACCGCCTGCCAGGATTTGGGCGCGCCCGGCTCGTCCGGCCGGCCGACCCAGAACGGCCACGCGTTGGCGTCGGCGGCGCGCAGCGGCTCCGCCAGGGTGGCGGCCGCGAGGGCCAGCCAGACGAGGAGTCGGACTTTCATTGCGAGGTGAGTGGTGTGTCGGGCATTGCCTTTGCGCGCCGGGCCGGCCAGTGAGGTGACTGGCGGCGTTGTCAGCGGTGAGCTAAATCCACTGCGGGCAGGGCGCAAATGATATGTTAATTCAACCGCGAGCCGTGGAAAGTGTTCCACTCTTAATCGGAGGACGGACCGGGACAGGCGCCGCCGGCGCGGCGCCGGGGTTGCGGCCATGCGCATAAGCGGAGGCCACGCCCGCGGGATCACGCTCGTCCTGCCGCCCGGCGACGCGGTGCGGCCGGCCACGGATGCGATGCGGCAGGCGGTATTTTCGGTCCTCGCCGCGCGGGTCGGGGGCGCGCGGTTCGCCGATCTTTTTGCCGGGAGCGGCGCCTACGGCTTGGAGGCGCTCAGTCGCGGCGCGGCCGGCGGAGTGTTCGTGGAGAAAAATTTCCAGGCGGCCGCCTGCATCCGGCGCAATCTGGCCGCGGTGGGCAAGAGCCTCGGGCGCGAGCCGGCGGGGGTCGAGGTGCTGCACGCCGACGCGACCGGCCCGGCGGCCTTTCGCGGCGCGGCGCCGGAGCTGGTGTTCGTCGATCCGCCCTATGACGCGATCGGCGCCGTTGCGCCGGGACTCTTCGCGCGGCTGACGGCTTGGCTGGCACCGCAGCCCGATCCCGTGATCGTGTTCGAGATGCCCGGCGAGCTGACGCTCGCGCCGGAGGGGTGGACGTGCGTGAAGCGACTCGGCAAAGGCGTGCGGCAGCCGACGGTGTGCTTTTTCAGAGCGAACCGCGCGCGGCCTTCACCAGCGTGAGCGCGGCGGCGACGGCGGTCTCGGTGCGCAGCACGCGCGCGCCGAGATGCACGAGGGCGAAGCCGTGTTCGCGCAGCAACGCGCGGTCCGCCGCGCCCCAGCCGCGCTCCGGGCCGAGCGCGAGCACGACGGAAGCGTCACTTATTATATGACACTGCGCGAGTGGTGCGGCGGCTTCATAGGGGTCGAGGGCCAGGCGGGTGCCGCAGGGGGGCAGGGCGGCGAGCGCCGCGGCGAGGCTGAGGCCGTGGGTGACGGCGGGCACCCGCGTGTCGAATGCCTGCTCGGCGCCCGCGCGGACGTGCCGGTGCCACTCGCCGGAGTGCCAGAGCGTGCTTTGCGCGTAGCCGGGGTCGGTTTTTTCCGTGAGCACAAAATGCAGCGCGGCCACGCCGAGGGTCGTCGCGTCGCGGAGGACATCGCGCGCGGTCTGCGGCCGCGGCAGGCCGACGACGAGCGTGATGGGGTCGGCGGGCGCGGGGGCCTCGCCCCAGGCGAACGTGAGGGTGAGCGCGGCGGCGTCGGCCGCCACGAGGGTGCCTTTTCCGCGCGGGCCGTTGACGAGGCCGCAGTCGAACTGGTCGCCCGGCCCGCGGCGGAGGACCCCGAGCAGATGGCGGGCGCGGGGATCGCTCCGCGGGAGCGGGCGGCCGAGATCGGCGGGCGTGAAGAGGATGAGGTTCAAGGTGGCGGGACGAATCGCGCGATTGCGGGCGGGATCGCGCGCGCGATCCCAAGCCGGCCGCGGGCGGGACGCAATGCTCCGCTGCGCGCTTGCTCCGCGCCGCCCGGCGCCTAAGGTGTGGAATTCTGAAACCACCGAACCAAGCGCCCCCGACCGAAAAGAAACCGGAAACGATGCCGGGCCGCCGCGTCGTGGTCGTCGAGGACCAGCGGATGTTCGCCGAGTTCATCGCGCTGCATTGCCGCGAGCTGCGGCTGGAAGTGGCGGCGATTTGCGCGACCGGGGCCGAGGGGCTGGCGGCCGTGCGGCAGTTCGCCCCCAATCTGCTCCTGCTGGATTTCTCGCTGCCCGACGCCGACGGGCTCGAGCTGGCCCGTGGGCTGCGGGCGGAGTTTCCGCGGATGAAAATCCTCGGCATTTCCTCGCATCGCGATCCTTACACCATGATGCAGGTGCAGCGTTTCGGGTTGCACGGGTTTCTCGACAAACAGGACCAGCGCCCCGACGGGCTGACGGAGGCGATCCGCGCGGTGATGAACGGGCAGATCTATTTTTCGCCGGTCGTCGTCGAGGCGAGCGAGAGCCTCCGCGCCGATCCCGGGTCGTTTGTGCGCGTGTTGTCCGAATACGAGATTCGCATCCTCTCGCTGATCGGGGAAACCAAGACGGACGACGAGATCGCGATGGCGTTCAACATCAGTGCGGCCACGGCGCAGTCGCGGCGCCGCGACATCATGCGCAAGCTCGACGTTCACAGCACGGGCAAGCTGATCCATTTCGCGATCACCAACGGCCTGACGCGGCCGGAGCAGCTCGATTCGAGGAGTTGAACGCGGGGGCGGAGGGCCGGGGGCGTGGAGCGGCTAGTCGGAATCGAACCGACGACACCTGCTTGGAAGGCAGAGGTTTTACCATTAAACTATAGCCGCGGGGCCGTGCGGCGGAGACTGCCGCGAGGCGCGGGTCGTTCAAGCTTTTGTTAATCCCGGGCGCCCGTGAAAAGGGGGTTGCGGGGCCCGCGGCGATGCGCTTCAACCTGTGCCAACATGGCGACCCCACCGGCTGCAGCCAAATCCAAGTCGAGCGTCAACGCGGCGCAAGCCTTGGCCAAGCAAAAGGCCCTCGAGAAAAAGGCCAAGTCCTACAAGCTCGGCTTGGGCGAACTCGCGCTCTTCACCAGCCAGCTCGCGTCGCTGCTGCAAGCCGGCCTGCCGCTCGTCTCCTGTCTCGAGGCCCTGCAGGACCAGACGGAAGATCAGGTGTTCCGCATCATCATCCGTGACGTGCGCAACGACATCTCGTCCGGCACCTCGTTCTCCGGCGCGGTGAAACGGTTCCCGAAGGCGTTCAACTCGCTCTTCATCTCGATGGTGGAGGCCGGCGAGGCCTCCGGCGGGCTCGCGGAGATTCTCGGCAAAGTCGCCGGCTACTTCGAGTCGACCGTCAAGCTGACGAAGAAGGTGAAGTCCGCCATGACTTATCCGATCGCGGTCATCGGGCTCGCGATCGCGCTCGTCAACGTGCTGCTGATCTTCGTCATCCCGGTGTTCGCGGCGATGTTCGCGGACTTCGGCGCCAAGCTCCCGGCGCCGACGCAGATGCTGATCGACCTGTCGAACTTCATGCGGGCGTGGTGGTGGGCCCTCGCCCTCGGCGCCTACGGCATCTATTATTTCACGAACCGCTACGTCGCGACGCCCGCCGGCCTGCGGCAGAAGGACCACCTGCTCGTGCGCGCGCCGATCTTCGGGAACCTGATTCACAAGATCGCGCTGTCGCGCTTCTGCCGCACCTACGCCACCCTCATGCGTTCGGGCGTGCCGATCCTGCGCACGCTCGAGATCGTCGCCGCGGCGAGCAACAAGGTGCAGGTCGAGGACGCGTGCGGCGAAATCGCCCGCCACGTCAGCCAGGGCGGCCAGGTCTCCGAGATCATGGCGGCCAATCCGTTCTTTCCGCCGATGATGAAACACATGGTCAAGGCCGGCGAGTCCACCGGCAACGTGGACGGCATGATGAACAAGATCGCGGATTTCTACGACGTCGAGTGCGAGGCCACCGTCTCGGCCCTCACCTCGCTGATCGAGCCGATGCTGATTGTTTTCCTCGGCGTGGTGGTGGGCGGCATC
>JACQFT010000045.1 GCA_016199925.1 Opitutia bacterium
CGCGGTAGCCCAGATGTTGCAGACGAGCCGGGCGATGTCTCGCACGGCCGGTTCGTCCTCGACGAGGAGGATCGTCTCGGAGCCGGCGCTCGACGGCGTCGCGGGCGCGACCGCGGCGGCGGCCGGCGCGGGCGCGGCGCAGCCGGGAAGATAAATGCGGAAGGTGGTGCCGCGCCCGACCGTGCTCTCGACCTCGAGGCCGCCGTGATGCTGTTGCACGATGCCGTAAACCGTCGCGAGGCCGAGCCCTGTGCCGGCGCCGGGCTCCTTCGTGGTGAAGAACGGCTCGAAGATGCGCGGCAGAATTTCGGGCGCGATGCCTTCCCCGGTGTCGCGCACCGTGAGCAGGGCGAACCGCCCCGCCCGGCCCTGCGGCCAGCGGCGCGCCTGCGCTTCGTCCACCTCGGCCGCCGCGGTCGAGATCCACAGTTCCCCGCCCCGCGGCATCGCGTCGCGGGCGTTGACGGCGAGGTTGAGCAACACCTGTTCGACCATTCCGAGGTCGGCGTGCGTCCACAGCGGCGCCGGGGCAAAGGCGAGCTCCACCCGCACGTCCTCCCCGAGGAGCCGGCGCAGCATGGTCGCCATGTGCTGCACCGTGGCGTTCAGGTCGAGGTCGCGCAGGTGCATCACCTGCCGGCGGCTGAAGGCCAGCAACTGCCGCGTGAGCCCGGCCGCCCGCTCGGCGGCCTCCGCGATTTCGCGCACCGAGTCGGCGTGGTCGGGCGCGACGCCCGCGTCCTGCAGCAGGAGCGTGGCGCGGCCCTTGATGACGGTGATGAGATTGTTGAAATCGTGCGCGACGCCGCCGGAGAGCTGGCCGATCGCCTCCATTTTTTGCGCCTGGCGAAACTGCGCCTCGAGCAGCTTGCGCTCGGTGATGTCCTCGATCATCGCCATGCAGTTCTGCGGCGCGCCGCCCGGCCGCTGCATCGCCGCCACGGAGAGATTGACCCACACCGTCGCGCCGTCCCGGCGCACATAGCGTTTTTCGAGGGCGAACGAGCGCACTTCGCCGGCCGCGAGGCGGCCATACAGCGCCAGATCTTGGTCCAAGTCCTCCGGGTGCGTGAAGTCGCGGAAGCTCATCGTCTCCAGCTCGGCGCGCGGATAGCCGACGATGTCAGCATAGCGCTGGTTGAACCGGACGAACTTCTCCGAGCAGATCTCCCCCTCGGCGATGCCGAGCGGCGCCTGCTCAAAGATCGCACGAAACCGCTCGGCGCTCTCGCGCAGCGTCGCCTCCCACAGGCGGCGCTCCGTGACGTCTTGCGCGATGCCCCGCACCACCGGGGTCGCCACGCCGTCGCGGCGCAGTGAGTTGCTGTATTTCCACCACCGCTCGGCGCCGGCGGCGGTCCGGATCCGCATGACGCCCTCCGCATGGCCGTGCCGATGGATCTTGGCCAGGTAGGCGGTGAAGCCCCGGCGCGTGTCCGGCGCCAGCAGGTCGCGGAGGTTCATCTGCAACAACTGCGCGTGGGCATAGCCCGTCAGCCGCACCGCCGCCGCGTTGGCGGAAAGAAGATTGCCCGCGAGGTCGTGCGTGCACAACAGGTCGTGGCTGTGCTCGACCAGATCGCGGTAGCGTTCTTCGCTCTGGCGCAGGGCGTCTTCGGCCCGCCGCCGCCCGGCGATGTCACGGATGAAGGCGGTGAAGCGCGCCGGGGTCGCCGCGCCGACGCGCTGGATCGAGATTTCCACGGGAAACTCCGACCCGTCGGCGCGGAGGGCCGTCATCTCCAGGCGTCGCCCGAGCCGGCGCGCCTCGTCCGGCGCCACCAGACGCGCCAGATCCGCGCGGTGCGCCGCGCGGTAAGCGGGCGGCACGATCACCTCGGCCATTTCCTGCCCCAGCACCGCGCCGGCCGCGTGGCCGAACATCCGCTCCGCGGCGCGGTTGAACTCCTCGATCCGCCCCGCCTGATCGATGACGACGATGGCGTCCAGCGACGATTCGAGGATCGCCTGGAATCGCTGGCCCGCCTGCCGCAGAGTCTCGGAAAGCACACTGACGAGCGCGCCGACGAGAATCAGCATCAGCCACTGCGGCGACAGCAGTCCGGCGAGCAGGGAAAATTTTCCCAGCGGCGGCAGCAGAAAGATATTGGTGACGACGGCGCTGACGAGCGTCGCCGCCAACCCCGGGCCCAGTCCGCCGAGGTAGGCGCACACCATCGGGGCCACCAGAAACAGGATCATCATCGGCGCATCGCCCGGCCGAAAGCCCATCGCCAGCCGAAACCCGACCGCCGCCAGCGGGACGCTCAGCGCGAGCACGTAGGGCCCCCAGCGGACCATCGCCGCGGGCCCGCCGCGGCGCGGAGCCGCGTTGCCCTCGGAAGGCTGCGGCGGGTGATCGGTGGAGTTGCCTGGCGGGCGCTCAGCCACGGGGGTAGTGGGTTTTCGCCGGCGGGCCCTGACGGCGAATCTTCGCGGGATGTTTCCCACAATCCGCGCCGTTGCAACGCTAGTTCTGCACGGACCCCGCCCGGAGCGCCGCGGAAAATTATCCTTCCCCCGCCCCCGCCCCGCGTTTTAGCTGACCCTTCCGAATTCTGGCATCCTCCTTCCGGAAACTGGGTGCTGGATTCTGAATTCCTCCCTTTCAATGACCTCCGCCCAGATCCGCCAGTCGTTTCTCGATTTCTTCGCCTCGAAGTCGCACGCCATCGTGCCCTCGTCCTCGCTCCTGCCGACGGCGCCCAATCTGCTCTTCACGAACGCCGGCATGAACCAGTTCGTGCCCTACTTCCTCGGCGATCAGGCGGCCCCGTGGAAACGCGTCGCCGACACCCAGAAATGCATCCGCGCCGGCGGCAAACACAACGACCTCGAGGACGTCGGCTTCGACACCTACCACCACACGATGTTCGAGATGCTGGGCAACTGGTCCTTCGGCGACTACTTCAAGAAAGACTCGCTCACGTGGGGCTGGGAACTGCTGACCAAAGTCTGGGGCATCCCGCCGCGGCGTCTCTTCGCCACCGTTTATTCGCCCGACAAATCCAAAGGCGACCCGTCCGCGTTCGATCAAGAAGCCTACGACATCTGGGCCGGCATCTTCCGCTCCGCCGGACTCGATCCCGCGGTGCACATCGTCCATGGCAACAAGAAGGACAATTTCTGGATGATGGGCGACACCGGCCCCTGCGGCCCGTGCTCCGAAATCCATTTCAATTTGCTGCCGGACGAACCGGAGGACCAAGACGGCAAGAGGCTAGAGGCAAGAGGCAGAGAATTGGTCAACGCCGGTTCGCCGCGCTGCATCGAAATCTGGAACCACGTCTTCATCCAGTTCAACGCGAACGCCGACGGCACCTTCGCCCCGCTCGCCGCCAAGCACGTCGACACCGGCATGGGCTTCGAGCGCGTCGCGGGCATCTACGCGACGACGCACGGCTTCAAAGATTTCTCCGCCGAGCCCTCGAACTACAACGCCGACGTTTTCGCGCCGACGTTCGACAAACTCGCCGCGCTCTCCGGCCAGACCTACGCGAAGTCCGTCCCCGCGAAACGCGAAGGCCTCACCGAGCAGGAGCAGATCGACATCGCGTTCCGCGTGCTCGCCGACCACGCCCGCTGCGTGTCGTGCGCCATCGCCGACGGCATCCTCCCCGGCAACGACGGCCGCAACTACGTCATCCGCCGCATCCTCCGCCGCGGCATCATGTATGGCCGCAAATCGCTCGGCCTGAAGATCGGCGATTTCACCGCGCTCGTCGCGCCCGTCGTCGAGTCCCTCGGCGGCGTCTTCCCCGAGCTCCACACGCAGCGCGTGATGATCGAACGCGCCATCCGCGCCGAGGAAGAATCCTTCGGCAGGACGTTGGATCGGGGATTGGCCGTCTTCCAAGCCGAGGTTGCCAATTTCTCGGGGAGCGCACGCGTCCCGCGTGCTGCGTCGGGCGTCTCGCCCGACGCCCCGGCGGACATCCGCTACTCCAAGCGCAGCCTCCCCCACTTCGACCGCCCCTGGGGCAAATACCACGTCACGTTTGCCACGCTAGAACGCCGCCCGCTCTCTCCGGCAGCCCGCCAAATCGTGCTCGACAGCCTCGTGCATGGACACACGCAAGGACACTATCATCTCTTCGCCGCGTGCGTGATGCCGGATCACGTCCACGTTTTGCTGGAACCGCACCCGAGCGGAAAAGCGGGCGATGGCTCACCGGTTTTCCGCCCGCTCGGTGAAATCCTCCATTCGGTGAAATCGTTCACCGCCCATGAAATCAACAAAGCGGCCGGAACCGCCGGTCCGGTCTGGGGGAAGGAATCGTTCGACCGTCTAATCCGCGGAGAAAACGATCTCGCGGAGAAATTTCGTTACATCGTGAACAACCCTCGGAAGGAGGGACTGGCTGACGCCAACGGCGATTACGAGTTTCTGTGGACGAGTGATCACTGCCCGGCGGGCAACGTCTCCGACGGCCCGGGGAGCGCACGCGTCCCGCGGGCTGCGTCGGGCGTCTCGCCCGACGCTCCGGAAGGATTTCGGCGGGACGCCGAAACCAGCCCGCGGGACGCGGGCGCTCCCCGAGAACTACCGGGCTCGATCGCTTTCCTCCTTTACGACACCTACGGCTTCCCGCTCGACATGACGCAGCTCCTCGCGGCCGAGCGCGGGCTGACGGTCGACGTCGCGGGATTCGAGACGGAAATGGAAGCGCAACGCAACCGCGGGCGCGCGGCGCGGAAGACGGATGTCATCGTTGCCGCGACCGAGGGCGATGCGAAGGCCGAGGCGACGAAGTTCTCCGGCTACGGCATCGACAGCACGCACGCGACACACGCCAAGCTCATCGACGTCGTGAAGACGGAGAAGGACACGTTCCTCGTGTTCGACGAGACGCCGTTCTACGCCGAGATGGGCGGTCAGGTCGGTGACGCCGGAGCCGCCTTGATTGGCGGTGTGGAGTTCAAGATCGCAGACTGCGTCAAAGACAAATCGGGGCGTCATCTGCACAAGCTTGCTCCGGCGGAAGCGCCAAGCTCCAACATCCAACATCCAAAGATCGGAGCGCCGGCCACCCTGCATGTCGATTTCCAGCGCCGCCGCGCCATCAACCGCCACCACTCGGCGGCGCATTTGATCCACTGGGCCTTGAGAAAAATGCTCGGCACGCATGTCCGGCAGTTCGGCACGCACAAGACGCCCGACCGGATGCGTTTTGACTTCACCCATTTCGAGGCGCTGACCCAAGCGCAGATCAAGGAGTGCGAGCAGCTGATCAACGAGAAGGTGATCGATAACGCCAAGGTCGAGTGCTCCGAGATCGACTACGACCAAAAGCCGGCCGACGTGCTCGCGTTCTTCGGCGACAAATACGGCAAGCGCGTCCGCCTCGTCGATATCGGCGGCTACTCGCGCGAACTCTGCGGCGGCACGCACGTCGCCACCACGGGCGAGATCGGCGTCATCAAGATCGTCGCCGAGATGGCCATCGCCGCGGGCACGCGCCGCATCGAGGCCGTCGCCGGCCAGGCCGCGTTCGATTTCATCGCGCACGAAGAGGCCGCGCTGAAAGCGGTCGGCGCGCATCTCTCCGCGGGCCCGGCCGATGTCGCCAGAAAACTCGAGTCGCTCCTCGGCCGCCAGAAAGAGATGGAGCACAAATTGAAAGCCTTCGAGGCGAAGGCCGCCGCCGGCGCCGCCGCCGAACTCGCGGCGACGGCCGTCGAGAAGGACGGTTTCAAATGGGTCTCGGCGGTCGTCACCGTCGAGTCGCCCGAGGCACTGCGCTCGCTCGGCAGCCAGACGCTGCACCAAGTCGGCGAAGGCGTCGTGCAGCTCGGCGCGGCGTTTGGCGACAAAGTCAGCATCGTCGCGTTCTGCTCGCCCGGCGCGATCGCGGCGGGCTTTCAGGCCGGCAAGCTCATCGCGGGCCTCTGCACGCAGCTCGGCGGCAAAGGCGGCGGCAAGCCGGACTTCGCGATGGGCGGCGGCAAGGACGTCGCGAAGCTCGCCGACGTGATGAAGCGGTAGGCCGAAGACGGAAAGCGCCTCCACCGGGCGCCGGCGGGGCGAACGCGGGCTGAGTCGCGGCTTGGCGGCACTGTCGCTTGAACGGTGCACCCGGAGGCCGCGCCCTCATGGGTTTCCGGATTGCTCGCGCGAACGGTTCGCCCGTGGGTCAGCGCGCTGGCGCGCGCCAAACCGCACGCGCCAGCGCACTGGCCCACACCTACGAGACCAAAGCGGAAAGCCGTGTTCGACTCGCCCGTCCGAGCAAAATCATCTCGAAATAGTCGGCGGCCCCAGTATGCCTAGCCCCTCCTCTTTCTATCATGGCCAAGAAAATCCTCGTCACCGGTTCCTCCGGCCTCATCGGCTCGGAGGTTTGTGTCTATTTCGCCGCGCAGGGCTACCAAGTCCACGGCCTCGACAACAACCAGCGCGCCGTCTTCTTCGGTCCGCAGGGCGACACGCGCTGGAACCAGCAGCGCCTCGCGGCCGAACTCCCGGGCTTCGTCCATCACGAACTCGACATCCGCGACCGCGCCGGCGTGCTTGCCCTGGTCAAGCAACTCAAGCCCGCCGTCATCGTCCACACTGCCGCCCAGCCCTCGCACGACCGCGCCGCCGCGATTCCCTTTGACGATTTCGACACGAACGCCACCGGCACGCTGAACTTCCTCGAAGCCGCGCGGCAGGCCTGCCCCGAGTCGCCCTTCGTGCACATGAGCACGAACAAAGTTTACGGCGACGCCCCCAACGCCATCGCTCTCGCCGAGCATCCGACGCGTTGGGACTACGCCGACGCCGCCTACGCGCACGGCATTCCCGAGACGTTCACCATCGACCAGTCGAAACACTCGCTCTTCGGCGCCTCGAAAGTCGCCGCCGACGTGATGGTGCAGGAATACGGCCGCTACTTCGGCCTGCCCACCTGCGCCCTGCGCGGCGGCTGCCTCACCGGCCCGAACCACAGCGGCGTCGAGCTCCACGGCTTCCTCTCCTACCTCGTGAAGTGCAACCTCGAGGGCCGCGAATACCGCATCTTCGGCTACAAGGGCAAACAGGTCCGCGACAACATTCACTCCCTCGACGTCGCGCGCTTCATGGCGGCGTTCATCGCCGCGCCGCGCGCCGGCGAAGTCTACAATCTCGGCGGCGGCAAGGCCAACTCCTGCTCCATCCTCGAGGCGTTTCAAATCACCGAGAAATTCACCGGCCGGCGACAGGTCCACACCTACGTCGACCAGAACCGCGCCGGCGACCACATCTGTTACTACTCTGACTCGGTATTCCTCCTGAAGCTGGTCCCGTCGTCGTCTTTTAATTTTCGTCTGGCGTTGTCGGAAATATTAGCCGCGCGCTCACAATTGAGCCCGAATACCGCCGAAGACACCGATTCGCGTCACGAAAGAGGATCGGCGGTTTTTCCTGGACCCAGTTTGGTTGCTCTCTCTCGGCCATGCACGCCGGTCTCTATTCTCTACTCGTTGTCCCCTTTGTGACATGGCAGGTCTTACCGCTCCCTTGGGCTTTAACTTTGGTCGCAATGTCCGGTTTCGCGGCTCCTGACACGACAGAATTTCTGCTTCGATCCTTTGTCCGGCACAGCGAAAACTTCGTTCAGGCTCTTCCCGGGCGTCCTGAAGATCGGCCCCGGCACCGAGGGACAAACGAGAGGTTGGGGACGACAGTGCTCAACGAACATCCCCGTTCTTGCCAACGCCAAGCACCCGGGCATATTCATCGCCCCATGACCACCGCGCATCTCACTGAGTCGGTGCTGGCACTCCCGGAAGCAGAGCGCCTCGCGCTCGCGCGGGAAATCATTGCCAGCCTCTCGAATGATGAAGGCCAGAAAGCGGCGATCAATGAAGGCGTGCGGCGCATGGAAGCAATCATCACGGGCCAAACTGCGGGACTGACCGAGAGCCAGTTTCGCCAGGCCCTGGAATGAAGGTCGTCTATCATCCGGAGTTCCCACGGGATGTCCTGCGATTCGCCGCCAAATATGCGGACATTTCGCCGGCTCTGGGTGTGAGATTCCGCCGCGAAGTGGACGCGGCTTTGGCGGCAGTGATCGCCCATCCGGCCGGGGCCGGGCATTTCATCCACACCGGCTCGCTGATTCTGCGCGAAGTGCGGAGACGCAATCTCGATATATTTCCCTTCTTCGTCCTTTATGGCCTGGCTGACGATCGCCTTCTCTTTGGCTCCGTCATTCCCAGTGCTTCCGATCCGCTGACATGGCTCTCAAGATTCAAATAGCCGCGGACTATTTCCCGCTTCACCTGACCCGCCGGGTCTGTTTCCCTCGCCGCCCATGCGCATCCTGATCACCGGCATCTGCGGATTTGTCGGCAGCACCTTGGCCCGGGCCCTCGTCGCCTCCGGCCGCGGGCACACGGTCATGGGTTTCGACAACTACCTCCGCCCGGGCAGCGAAACCAACCGCGAGCCACTGGAGCAGCTCGGCGTGCAGGTCGTCACGGCCGACCTGCGCAACATCGCGCAGATGGAGGCACTGCCCGCCGCCGACTTCGTGATCGACGCCGCCGCCAACCCCAGCGTGCTGGCCGGCATCGACGGCAAGACCAGTTCGCGCGAACTCGTCGACCACAACCTCACCGGCACAGTGAACATGCTGGAATACTGCAAGGCGCACCGCGCGGGCTTCATTCTTCTCTCCACCAGCCGCGTCTATTCCATCGCCCCGCTCGCCCAACTCGCAATCGTCGCCGAGCACGACGCCTTCCGCCCCTCGCCACTCGCTTCGCGCCTTCCTCCCGGCCTCACCGCGGCCGGGCTCGACGAAAACTTTTCCACCGGCGCCCCGATCTCGCTCTACGGCGCCACCAAGCTCGCCTCCGAAGCCCTCGCCCTCGAATACGGCGAGACCTTCGGGTTCCCCGTCTTCATCAACCGCTGCGGCGTGCTCGCGGGCGCGGGACAGTTCGGCCGCGCCGACCAAGGCATCTTCGCCTTCTGGATCAACAGTTGGCTGCGCCAACGCCCGCTGAAATATCTCGGCTTCGGCGGCCACGGCCACCAAGTGCGCGACTGCCTGCATCCGCGCGACCTCCTCGGCCTGTTGGAACAACAGTTCGCCGCGCCGACGATCGCCGCCGCCGACCGCATCGCCAATTTCTCCGGCGGCGCCGCCTCGGCCATGTCGCTCAAGCAGCTCAGCGATTGGTGCGCCGCGCGCTTCGGCCCGCACCGCGTCGTGCCGGACGGCACCCCGCGCCGGTTCGACATCCCTTGGATCGTGCTCGACCACGCCAAGGCCAGCCGCCTCTGGGCCTGGCAGCCCGCCACGCCCACCACGGCGATTCTCGAGGAGATTGCGCAGCACGCCGAGCGCCACCCTGACTGGCTTGACCTGTCGTCACCCTCGTGATCGCCCCAACCCACCCAGCCGACCATGCCGGATAAATCAGCTCCTGTCTCCGCCCACGCCGCTCCGCTGACGCTCTTCAGCATCGTCGTCCCGGCCCACAACGAGGAGGAGTCGCTGCCGCCGACCTTGCGCGACATCTATGCCGTCATGGTGCGCGAGGGTGTGCCGCACGAGATCGTCGTCGTCGACGACGGCAGCCGCGACCACACGTGGGCGGTCTTGCAGGAACTGAAGCAGAGCATCCCCACTCTCGTTCCGGTGCAGAACAAAAGCCCGAACGGTTTCGGTTGCGCCGTCACCTGCGGACTCAACCACATGAAAGGCGACGCCTGCACGATCATGATGGCCGACGCCTCCGATTCCCCCGACGACGCCGTGCGCTACTGGCACCTGTTGAACGACGGCTGGGATTGCGCCTTCGGCAGCCGGTTCGTCCGCGGCGGCCGGGTCATCGACTACCCGCGCACCAAGCTCTTCGTGAACCGGCTCGCGAATTTTCTCGTTCGCGTCGGGTTCAACATCGAGCTCAACGACACGACCAACGCCTTCAAGGCTTACCGCCGCACCGTCATCGAAGGCTGCCGGCCGTTCCTCGCCCCGCATTTCAACCTCACCGTCGAAATCCCGCTCAAGGCGATCGTCCGCGGCTACACCTGGACCGTCACCCCGATCTCGTGGCGCAACCGCAAATACGGCGAGGCCAAGCTCAAGATCAAGGAAATGGGCAGCCGCTATTTCTTCATCTGCGCCTACGTCTGGCTGGAAAAATATTTCAGCCGCGGCGACTACCGGCGGAAATAGCAACCGGCCCATTTTATGAGCTGGCTCTTTGAATGGCTCGACGCTTCGAGCGGGCGCTATTGGACGGTCGCTTGGACCTGCTTCGGCTCGCTGCTGGTTTCCGTTTTCACCGCCGACGGCAACCCACCCGCGACCGCCGTCGCTTTGGCACCTTGGCGCCGCCGATTCGCCGAGCCGGTCGTGTTTGCCATGCTGACAGTGCTGACTCTCGCCGCCTTTCGCTGGCCGGTGTGGTTCGCACCCGCCGGGATCAATCCCGACGAGGACCAGATGCTTGCGAGCGCAATCACGCTGCGCCATTTCCCGATTTTCTGGAAGTATGTCGACGGCACCACCCACGGCCCGCTCAATGACTATCTCCTCGTCGCCACGGCGTGGTTCGGCCTGCCGTTCAATTACCTCGGAGCCCGCCTCGTCGCGACGCTGCTGCAAGCCGGCGCACTGCTTTGCGTCTGGGGAATGCTGCGGCGCCTGGCGCCCGAGCGCGTGGGGCGTCTCGCGATTCTGCCGGGGCTGTGTTTCTGGTCGTTTACCACGTTCCACGACTTCACCCAATATTCCAGCGAGCATCTGGCCATCGCGCTGGTTGCCGGCGCCGCGTTCGCCGGAACCCATGCGCTGACCGCCGTCGGATCACGGCGACGGCAGCGTTGGGCCTTCGCCTCGTGCGGACTGCTGGCGGGCATGACGCCTTTCGCCAAACTGCAACTCGTGCCACTCGCCGCCTTCGTGGTCGTCTGCAGCGCGCTGGCGGCGTGGTGGCGGGAACGACGTTTCTCCGCCAACCTGGTTCGTGACTGGCTGGCCCTCGGCGCGGGTGGGTTCGCGTTCCCGCTGCTGGTGACCGTTTGTCTGGCGATCTACGGACTGGGCGGACAATTCAATCTATCCTATATCCTCGCCAACCTCCGCCATGTGGAGAGCGGTAGCCTGAGTTTCGAGGAGCAACCCGGGAAGTTCCTCGCGTTCGCGTTCGGGACACCCGGAGTCGGCCTCTTGCTCGCCGGCTCGCTGGCCGTTGCCCTCGGGTGCAGTTGGCCGGGGTTGACCGGAGGGTCGCTCGCTGCGCGTGCCCGGGTCGTCCTCGCATGGATCGGCATGAGCGTCGCCGTCGTCTGCATTGTCACTCCCGGCCGCGAACTGACTCACTATTTGCAAATTTTCGTGGTGCCCTGTTGTGCGCTGGTCGGTGTCGCCCTGGCAAGCGCATGGGAGGCCGAACCGGAGATCGGGCGGACCACTGCGCGATTTCCACTGGTGCTCTTTCTAGCGCTGACCGTCGTGCCACCTGTGGTCTTTCGCGCAACGCAGCTGAACGAGAACTTGGGCCAGATGCTCGACAACCGGGTCCGGTTGGTTTCACCGACCGGCCAGTTCCTCCGCGACCATGCGAAAGACGGCGACACCCTCACGGTCTGGGGCTGGTTGCCGCGCCTACACGTGGAAACCCAATTGCCGCAGGGCACGCGCGACAGCATGTCGGAGCGACAACTGGTCGATAGTCCGCTGCGTGACGCCTTTCGTGACCGCTACCTGCGCGACATGCAGCGGCGCAGACCGACATGGTTTGTCGACTCCGTCGGGCCGACCAGTTTTGGTTTTCACAGTCGGCCGATGGAAGGATACGAAAGTTTTCCTGCCCTCGCGGCCTTGGTCCGCTCCGACTATGTTTTCGTGACCGAGGTCGATCACGTCCGTATTTTTCGGCTTCACCCGATGCCTCCGGCATCACGGGATCGGCGTTAAAAACACCGTGTTGACCAAAAGCCCGCCGGCATGCCTAGTTAGCGCCCCATGATCTACCTGCTCGGAGGTTCCGGTTACGTTGGCGAAGCCTATCAGGCGCTGTTGCAGCGCAAGGGGGTGCCCTTTCGCAATCTGCGGCGCGCCGAGTTCGACTACTCCGACGCCGCCGCGCTGACCGAGCTGCTGCGCCGCGAGAAACCCGCGTTTCTGATCAACGCCGCCGGCTACACCGGCAAGCCCAACGTCGACGCCTGCGAGCTGCACAAAGCCGAGTGCCTCTCCGGCAACGCCGTGCTCCCCGGCACCATCGCCGCCGCCTGCGCCGCCGCCGGCGTGCCGTGGGGCCACGTCTCCTCCGGCTGCATCTACAGCGGCGCGCGGCCCGACGGTTCCGGTTTCCGCGAGGATGATCCGCCCAATTTCACCTTCCGCACCAACCACTGCAGCTTCTACTCCGGCACCAAGGCCCTCGGCGAAGAAGTGCTCGCCGGCGCGCCGAACGTTTACCTCTGGCGCCTCCGCATCCCCTTCAACGAGGTCGAGAACCCGCGCAACTACCTCACCAAGCTGATGCGCTACGCGACGCTCCTCGAGGCCACCAACTCCATCTCGCAGCTCGAGGAGTTCTGCGCCGCCACCCTCGCCTGCTGGGAGCAGCGCGTGCCCTTCGGCACCTACAACGTCACCAACCCCGGCCAGGTCACCACGCACGAAGTCGTCGAACTCATCAAGCAGAGCGGCGTCTGCCGGAAAGATTTTGTCTTCTTCAAGGACGAGACCGACTTCATGGCCAAGGCCGCCAAGACTCCGCGCTCCAACTGCGTGATGGATTCCACGAAGCTCGCCTCCGTCGGCATCCACCTCACCGAAGTCCACGACGCCGTCGCGCGCGCGCTGCGCTCGTGGCGCAGAGCCTGAGGTGTCAGGTTTAGGCTGTAAGCTGTAAGCACCGTGAGCGCTGACAAAATCCAAAGCTGGCGCGATCTCCTCGTCTGGCAGAGAGCCCACGCTGCGGTCTTGGAAGTCTATCGCCTCACCCGGAATTTTCCGGCCGACGAACGCTTTCGACTGACCGACCAGCTTTGCCGGGCGGCGGCCTCGATTCCAACCAACATTGCGGAAGGCAAGGGCCGTGGCTCGCTGGCGGAGTTCCGCCAATTTCTGATCATCGCCCGCGGCTCCTTGGAAGAGACCCGCTACCTGCTCCTGCTCGCCAAAGACCTTGGCTTGCTGTCTGGGGACGACCACTCGCAACTGGAAGCCCGTTACACGTAAGTCTCCCAAATGACCAATGCCTTGCTCCGGGCCCTTAAACCTTAAAACTTAAGCCTTAAAACTTAAACCCCACGCCCCCTCCCCCTCTACAAGGCTCACCGCTTACGCTCTTAAACCCCATGAATCTCCTCGTCACCGGCGGCTGCGGTTTCATCGGCTCGAACTTCATCCGCCAGCGCCTCACCGAACGCGGCTCGCCCCTCGCCCGCCTCGTCAACCTCGACGCGCTCACCTACGCGGGCAATCCCGCCAACCTCGCCGACCTCGCCGCCGACCCGCGCTATGTTTTTGCGCACGGCGACATCGGCGACGCCACCCTCGTCGCCCGCCTGCTCGCCGACCACGCCATCGACGCCGTGGTCAACTTCGCCGCCGAGTCGCACGTCGACCGCTCCATCGATTCGCCCGAGCCGTTCATCCAGACCAACGTCACCGGCACGCTTCGCCTCCTCAATTGCACGAAGCAATACTGGACGAAACTCCCCGAGCCGCAAAAATCCGCCTTCCGATTTCTCCACGTCTCCACCGACGAAGTCTACGGTTCGCTCGCGCCCGGCGCGCCCGCCTTCACCGAGGAGCACAATTTCGCGCCCAACTCCCCCTATGCCGCCTCCAAGGCCGCCAGCGACCACCTCGTCCGCGCCTACCAGCACACCTATGGCCTGCCGACGCTGACGACGAACTGCTCGAACAACTACGGCCCGTATCATTTCCCTGAGAAACTCATCCCGCTCGTCATCCTCAATGCCCTCGACGGCCAACCGCTCCCGGTCTACGGCGACGGCATGCAGATTCGCGACTGGCTCTATGTCGAGGATCACGCCGCCGCCATCTGGCTCGTGTTGCAGCAAGGCCGCACCGGCGAGACCTACAACATCGGCGGCCTGAACGAGCAGCCGAACATCGCCATCGTGAACAAGATTTGCGGCCTCCTCGACACGAAGTCGCCCCGCGCCGACGGCGCCACTTACGCCAACCAGATCACCTACGTCGCCGACCGTCCCGGCCACGACCGCCGCTACGCCATCGACTGCGCGAAAATCCAGCGCGAGCTCGGCTGGGCCCCCCGCGAATCCTTCGCCACCGGCCTTGCCAAGACGGTCGATTGGTTTCTACACCATCGCGCCTGGGCCGCGGAGATCACGGCCACGCGCTATGCGCGCGAGAGGCTCGGGGCCAAAGGCTAGAGGCAAGAGACATCATGAGCAAAGGCAGCTTCAAGAGTCTGATGGTCTGGCAAAAGGCCCAAAGTTTGGCGGTCGAAGTCTATCAGCTGAGCAAGTCCCAGCCATTCTCACGGGAATTCGCTCTGGCTGACCAGATGCGCCGCGCGGCGATCAGCATTTCGAGCAACATTGCCGAGGGCGACGAACGCGATACGGACAAGGACGCTGTGCGCTTCTTCTACATCGCCAAAGGATCAGCTGCCGAGCTTCGCACCCAGCTAGACCTTGCCACCAAAGTCGGCTTCCTCCCTGATTCCGATTTCCAGAAACTCGATCAGCAGAGCGAAGAGATTGCCCGTATGCTTCGCGGACTGATCAAGGCCCGCGCCTCCCATGTCTGAACCTCTAGCCTCTCCCCCCACGCCTCTCGCCTCCTCCGCCCCCTCCCGGCGCGGCCTCATCCTCGCCGGCGGCTCCGGCACGCGCCTCTACCCGCTGACCATCGCCGTCAGCAAACAGCTCATGCCGGTTTACGACAAACCGATGATCTACTACCCGCTGTCGGTGCTCATGCTCGCCGGCATCCGCGAAGTCCTCGTCATCTCCACGCCGGTCGACTTGCCCCTCTTTGAGCGCCTTCTCGGCGACGGCTCGCAATTCGGCCTCCGGCTCAGCTACGCCGCGCAACCCAGCCCCGACGGTCTCGCCCAGGCGTTCACCATCGCGGGCGATGTCGGTTTCCTGAAGGGCGAACCCTCCGCGCTCGTGCTCGGCGACAATCTTTTCTACGGCGCCGAGTTCGTCACTTCGCTCGCCGAAGCCGCCGCGCGCACCGCCGGCGCGACGATCTTCGGCTACCACGTCGCCCATCCCTCCGCCTACGGCGTCGTCGAGTTTGCCCCCGACGGCCGCGTCGTCTCCCTCGAAGAAAAACCCGCGCAGCCCAAATCCAACTACGCCGTCCCCGGACTCTATTTCTACGACGGCCACGCCGTCGCGCTCGCCCGCAGCCTCCGACCCTCGGCGCGCGGCGAACTCGAGATCACCGACCTCAACCGCCGCTACCTCGAGCAGGGCACGCTGCACGTCGAGCTCTTCGGACGCGGCACCGCGTGGCTCGACACCGGCACCCACGACTCGCTCATTGAAGCCGCCCAGTTCGTCCACGTCCTCGAAAACCGCACGGGCCTCAAGATCGCCTGCCTTGAAGAGATCGCCTACAAGCAAGGCTGGATCGACCGCGCCGGCCTCGAAGCGAACATCCGAAAACTCGGCAAGTCCTCCTACGGCGAATACCTCCGCCGACTGCTGACCTGATAGCAGAGACCGGCTCCAGATTTCCGAAGAGACGCTCCAGCACGACCTGCGAGGCGACGTTAAAAAACTTCCCTCACTTTCATTCGCGTTGGGTCCGATACCCCCGTGCTGCTGGCCAGCCGCACGGCTTGGCTTGGATGGAGGGACCGGCTCCGTCCGGTCCGCGCAACGCGAAACGACGGACGACATTCTGCCGGCCGGCAGAATCCCTCCAACCTGGGCTACAGGTCCCCGCGCTTGCGAATGCGCCGCGTCTGCACAGTTTTTTCGCCGCGGATCTCCGGAGTGATGCGGATGCAAACTCCCCCCGCCGCCACTCCGTGATTGATCCTAAATTCCGCAGTTGAAACGCGGAGATCGCGGAGGACGCGGAGCAGAAAGAGAGAGGATCCTTCACTCGAAAGGCTCACCTGCCGAGTGAGGGGACTCGGGACGAAAAAGCCGGCGGCTTGCGCCCGACCGCGAACACCGAGCTGCCGAGCGGCAGCCGCCAGCCCCGGCGCATCCCCTCAAACTCCAGCCGGGCCAGCAACGCGAAACCCGCCTCAATCGCCGCCGGATAATGCCGCACGTCACTCGTCGGCCGCGCCGGCCGGAACAATTTTCTCCGCGCCGCGATCAGCGGGAGCGACAGCCCGTTGGCGTAGCTCGCGAACTCCACCGCGAGCCCCGCCGTCCGGAACAGGCCCTCCAACTCCGGCCGCGTGTAGCGATGCCGCGTCTCGCACGTCTCGTCGTGATACGACCACAGCCACATGAAGGCCTGCACATTCACCAGCACCAGGCCGCCCGGCCGCACGCACCGCGCGCATTCCCGCAGCGCCTCGGCCGCATCCGCGACTTGGCAGACCACGTCGCCCGACACCACGGCGTCGAACTCTCCGTCGCCAAACGGCAGCGCCGTGATCGAGCCCGTGACGATCTCCGCGTTCGTGCGCTCCGCCGCCAACGCGCACGCCAGGGACCCGTTGTCCAGACCCGTAAGCCGCCAGTGCCGGTGCCGGGCGCCGAAGCGCTTGATCAAACCACCCGTGCCGCAGCCGGCATCGAGGATGCTCGCGGCCCCGGGCGGCAGACCGCGGCAGAGCCAGAAATAGAAGCGCCGGTGCAACGCGCAGAAATACCACATCCGGTCCTCCAGAGCGGCGAGCTTGCGGTATTCGTCAATTTGCATGGGGTGGGTTCGGGCGGCTCGCGCGCGATTGCGCCGCTCGCCCGTCCGGATGAGAGCCGACCCCGCGCCGGCGATTCCGGAAAAATCAACGTCCCGCAGCTATTTTCCGGGAATATATCCCGCGACCGCTTGCCAGGCCCGGCCGCGCCGACCATCCTGCCCGCGCCCCCATGGAGGTCTCCTTCATCATTCCGCTCTACAACTGCCTCGCGCATACGCGCGAGTGCCTGCGGACGCTCCAGGCCACCCTGCCCGCCGGGCTCGCGCACGAAATCATTCTCGTGGACGACGGCTCCACCGACGGCACGCGCGAGTGGCTGCGCCCGCTGCGCGCCCCGTGCCGCGCCGTGCTGAACGAGAAGAATCTCGGCTTCGCCGGCGCGTGCAACCGCGGTGCCGCCGCGGCGGCCGGCGAAATTCTCTTTTTCCTCAACAACGACCTCGTCCTCCGGCCCGGCTGGTTCGAGCCGATGCGCGCCGTCTTTGCTCAGCACCAAGACGCCGGGCTCGTCGGCAACGTCCAGCGCAACGCCGCGACCGACGCCATCGACCACGCGGGGATTTTTTTCAACCATCAGGGCAAACCGCAGCACGACACGTCGCTCCCTCTCGCCGCTCGCCTCGTGCCTCTCGCCTCGCTCCGCCCCGTCGCCGCGCTGACCGGCGCCTGCTTTGCCATCCGCCGCGCCGTCTGGCAGCAGCTCGGCGCGTTCGACGAAGGCTTTCAAAACGGCTGCGAGGACATCGATCTCTGCCTGCGCGCCCGCGCCGCCGGCCGGCGCAACTACGTCGCGCTCGCCAGCGTCGTCCACCACCACGTCAGCGCGTCACCCGGCCGCAAACGGCACGACGAACGCAACACGTTCCGCCTCGTGGAACGCTGGCGGGCGCAGATCGTCCCCCTCGCCGCCCGCGACTGGAGCCGGCACTTCATCGTCTCGCATTGGGACCAATCCGGCGGGTTCGACGCCACGCTGGGCCGAGGCTCGCTTTACTGCTGGCTCGGGCTCCGGCCGGCCCCAACCTCCCCGGTCCACTTCGGCGTGCAGGCTGCAGTCGAAGCCGAGGTGCTGCGCTGGCAGGCGATGTTCCCGGCGCGGCCGCCCTCCGCTCACGGTTGATCCGAGCGCTCGACCGCCCGCACCACCGACTGCGGGCGGCGGTTCACCGCGAGGAACATCCGCCCGATGTATTCGCCGATCAGGCCGAGCATCACCAGTTGCGTGCCGGAGAACACCAGCAGCGCGCCCATCAGCGAACCCCAGCCGTATTTCGGACCGCGGTCGAGCAGCCACAGATAGAAAATCACGGCGAGGCCGGCGAGGCCGACCACCGCCATCACCAGCCCGAGCAGGGTCGCGAGCCGCAGCGGCATCACGGAGAAATTGACGAACGTGCTCACCCACAGCCGCAGCAACCGCCGCAGCGTGTAGCCGCTCTCGCCGGCCTGCCGCTCGGCGTGGCGCACCTCGACCGCGCCGATGTTCTGCGTCACCTGCAGCAGCAGGCCGTCGATGTAGGGATACGGCCCCTCGTGCGCCGCCGCTTCTTTCGCCGCGAAGGCGCTGACGCAGCGGAAACTCGAGAGATAAAACCCCTTCGGCTTGTCGAGCACGCAGTCCGTCACCCGGTTCGTCAGCCAGCTCCCGAAATTGCGGAAGAACGAATGCTCCTTTTTCCCGTAATGCCCGTAAACGACGTCGAGTTTCTCCGCGACCGCGTGCTGCCAGAGTCGCACCGCCTCGGCCGGCGGGTTCTGGCCGTCGTCGTCGAGGTTCACCAGATAGTCGCCGCGCGCGAGCCGGTAGCCGGTCAGCACGGCGTTGTGCTCGCCGTAATTGCGCGAGTGCTCGGCGAACGTGATCGGCACGCGCGCCTCGCGCACGAGTTCGCGACAGACCGCCGCCGTGGCGTCGCGGCTGCCGTCGTTCACCAGCACGATCTCGTGGCCGCCCGGGATCGCGAGCGCCTCGATCTCCCTCACCAGCGGCCGGAGGGTCGCGGCGCTGTCATAGAGCGGGAGGACGAAACTGAGGGCGGGTTTCGCAGACATGGTGGGTCAACCGGCCCAAGCAAGGAGGTGCGCGCAAACCGTGTCAACGTCCGCCACCGTCAGCCCCGGGTGCAGCGGCAGCGACAGCACTTCGGCGCACGCCTGCTCCGTCACCGGCAGGGTGAGCTCGGCCTGGTGGTAGGCCGGCTGGCGGTGGATCGGCACCGGATACAGCACGCCGGCGAACACGCCCTGCTGCTCGAGGTGCGCCCGCAGCTCGTCACGCCGCGGCGTGCGCACGACAAACTGGTGCCAGGTGTGCGTGCGGCCCGCGGCAACCACCGGCAGCCGCAACGCGGAACCGCGAAGTCTTTCCAGATACCGCGCCGCGAGGACGCCGCGCGCCGCGTTCTCGGCGTCGAGCCGCGGCAGCCGCACGCGGAGGATCGCCGCCTGCAACTCGTCGAGCCGGCTGTTGCGGCCGGGCAGATCGCTCACGTAGCGGCGGCGCCAGCCGTATTGCCGGAGCAGTTTCACCTGCTCCAGCAACTGCGCGTCGCGGCCCGCGACCGCGCCGGCGTCGCCGAACGCACCGAGGGTTTTCGTCGGATAAAAACTGAACGCCGCGAGCTGGCCCCACGCGCCCGCCTTCCGGTCCCCGACGAGCGAGCCGTGCGCCTGCGCGCAATCCTCGACGACCACCAGGTTGTGCCGCGCCGCGATCTCCATCAGGCGCGGCATGTCCGCCGCCTGTCCGTAGAGATGCACCGGCACGAGCGCCTTCATCTTCGGGTCGCGCACCGTCGTGAGCAAATGCTCCAGTGCCGCCGCGTCCATCAGCAGCGTGTCGGGCTCGACGTCGATGAACACCGGCTTGGCGCCTGTCGCCGTGATGGCCGCCGCCGTGGCCGTGACCGTGTTCGCCACCGTGATGACTTTGTCGCCCGGTCCGATGCCGACCGCGCGCAACGCGAGTTCGATCGCGTCGGTGCCGCTGGCCACGCCGGCGGCACCCGCCACGCCGAGGTAGGCCGCCAGCTCCTTTTCGAAATGCTCGCCTTCCGGCCCGAGGATGTAGTGCCCGCTCATCAACACGCGCTTGATCGCGGCATCGATCTCCGCTTCCGCGGCGAGATACGCGGCCTTCGGATCGGCGGATTGGATTTTGGGTTTCATCGGCAAAGTCAGAGGTAATGCGGCAGTTCCTTCCGATAAAACGCCACGGTCTGCGCGAGCGCCTCACCGACCGTCGTCGTGGGCCGCCAACCGAGCACTTGCTCGATCAAACGTCCGTCGGCGTAGAAATCGCCGATGTCGATCTTCTTCCGGTCCGCGGGAAACGCGCGCACGGTGTAGCCGGCGTGGCGGCGGCCCGCCGCCGCCACGAGCAGATCGGCCAGTTCGCGCAGGCTCACGTGGCCGACGCCGCCGAGATTGAACACCCGCCCCACCGCCTCGGGCCGCGCCGCCGCGAGCAGGAACGCCTCGACGGCGTCGTCGACGGAGGTGAAGTCGCGCAACTGGGCGCCGCCCCAGACTTCGAACGGTTTGCCCGTGACGACCTCCTTGATCCAAACGCCGACAAAAGTTTGCCGCGCATCCTTCACGCGCATCCGCGGGCCGATCGTGTTCGTCAGCCGCAGCACCGTGCTGCGCACGCCGTGCACCTCGCTGTAGAGCAGATGGTATTCCTCGCCGGCGAGTTTGTTGATGCCGTTCACGTCGACGGGCCGCAGCGGGTGTTTCTCGTCGACCGGCAGGTAATCGGGCCGGCCGTAAATCTGGCGGGTGCTGGCGAACACCACGCGGATGCCGGGGTTGTGTTGGCGGCAGGCTTCGAGAATCGAGAGCTGCGCGCGGCAGTTGATTTCAAGGTCCGTGTCCGGGTCCGTCATCGAGTCCATGTGGCTCGTCTGGCCGGCGAGATTGAACAGAAAATCTTTGCCTGCGAGACAGGCCGGCAGGCTCCGCCGGTGCCGCACGTCGGCGATGATCACCTCCAGCTTTTTCTCGAGGCCGTGGAGATTGCGGCGGTTGCCGCCGTGCCGGGGGAAGAGATTGTCGATGATCGTCACCTCCGCGCCGAGCCGCAGGAGCGCCCGCGCGAGATTCGAGCCGATGAAACCGAGGCCGCCGGTGATGAGGACTTTTTTGCCGCCGAAAGTCCGGCGGTGTTGCGAAGCCGCGCTCATGCGTCAGACCGGCTTCCGCCCCACAGCCAGCACGGTGCTGCCGCAAGGGAGAACCGTGCCGTGGCGCAGCCACGCGAATTCGAGAGCCATCATGCCGCGGAAGATGGCTTCCACCGGAGCGGGATACAAGCGCACATCGCTCGTCGCCCGGCCCGGCGGGAAAAGCTTCCGGCGGAGAATCGCGAGCGGCAGCGGCAGCATGTTCCAATAAGTGCCGCGCCCGGCCGCGAAGCCGGCTGCGGCGAGCAACGCGGCCGTTTCGCCGCGGGAGTAGCGCCGCCGATTGCCCACTTCCTCGTCGTGGTAAGACCACAGCCACGCGTAGGCCGGCAGCGTCAGCACCAGAGTCCCGCCCGGGCGCAGCACCCGGAAAAATTCTCCCAACGCCCGCGCCGGCTCCTCCACCTGGCACACCACGTCGCACGACGTCACGGCGTCGAACGTCGCGTCGGCAAACGGCAGCGCGAGGATCGAGCCTTGTGTGATCTCCGATCCCGTGCGCTCCCGCGCGAGTTCGCAGGCGAGCGGCGAGAAATCCAGTCCGCCCAGCCGCCACGCCGGCTGCGCCGCGTGCAGGTGGCGGAGCAGGCCACCCGTGCCGCAACCGGCGTCGAGCACCGCCGGCGAGTCATGTTCGGCCAGATTTTCCGCGAGACTCCGGGCGACGTGCCGGTGCAGCGCGCGGTAATACCACATCGCGTCTTCCACCCCGGCCATCTTGCGGTATTCGGCGGCTTGCATCGACCAAACTGTGGCCGCGCCCGCCGGACCGTGGCGACGAAATTTTGGCGCTCAGCGAAACCGGCGGGCGCGCAACTCGAATCCATAGAGCGCGACCGACAGTCGCCGCGGATCGTTGCCGCCCGGCGGGAGCACCGGCGGCTCGACCGTCTCGAGATCGAGCGGCGAAATTCCCGCCGGCAGTTCCAGCTCGGGCAAAACCACCTCCTGCACGGTCGCGCCGAGTTTGGCCGCGCCCAGCACGGTGCCGTCGCGCACGAGCCGCAGCGTGCGCGGCGTCACCCCCAGCACGCGCAGGCGCAGCGAGGCGACGATCGGCCGCCCGGTGTTGTTGCGCACCCAGACCCGCCCGCGCTCCGCCGTCCAGCGCCAGTGTTCGTGGCCGTCGGTTTCCTCCTGCCGCCAACCGTCGGCGGCGAACTCCGCCTGCACCCGCCCCGCCGCGCCGACCCGCACGGCGTCGAACCGGCCGTTGACGATGATGAAATCTTCCGCGGCGAACGGCAGCGTGCGCAGCGGCGTGTCGCGCAGGTCCCACTGGCCGCGCAACGGCGTGTTCCGGCGGCCTTCGTAGGTGTGGGTGGGGAAATACTGCGGCTTGCGCAGGAGAAACGCGTTCGCCCAGAGCCGCGACCAAAAATCATCCACGAGCAGATTGAGCGAGGCCACGCGCGGGTCGCGCTCCAGGCGCGCGACTTCGCGCAACTGGCGCGTGACCTGCAACGGCGCGTGCATCAGTTCCCGGCGCGCCTCGCCGGCCACGAGGAGATTGCCGGCGAGCACAGCCGCGGCGCAGAGCCCCGCCACCCGCTGCCCGCGCGTGGACGCGTGCCGCGCCGCGGCCAGCCAGCCGGCCAGCCCGGCGAGCAAGCCGGGATAAAAGACGGCGAGGAGCTTGTAGGCGTCGTAACCGGCGTTGGCCCGCGTGCGGGTTTCCCACGCCAGCATCGCCCAGCCCGCGAGCACCGGCAGCGTCAGCGCCAGCGCGGCCAGCGCC
>JACQFT010000050.1 GCA_016199925.1 Opitutia bacterium
GGTGGCGCCGAGCGTCACCGAAGTGGTGGCGGCCGAGGTGGGCGTGCCGGTGATGGCGCCCGTCGAAGTGTTGACCGTCAGTCCGGCGGGCAGCCCGCTGGCGGAGAAACTCGTGGGCGAACCCGAGGCGGTGATCGTGAAACTGAACGCGGTGCCGGCGGTGCCGCTCGCCGTGAGCGGGCTGTTGGTGACGACGGGGGCGGGGGCCGTGACGGTGAGGGCGACGGCGTTGCTGAAAATCGTGCCCGAGGCATTGGTGACCGCGACATCGTAGCTTCCTTGGTCGGCGGCTTGTGCATTCGTGAGCGCGAGATTGGCCGTGGTGGCGGACGCGTTGCCCGCGATGTTGGTCCCCGCTTTGCGCCACTGAAAACTCACCGCGGTGGTGCCGCTGGCGACGACCGAGAAATTCGCCGTGGTCCCGGCGACGGCGCTTTGCGGTGTCGGCTGCGTCGTGATCGCCAGTGTGGCGACGCCGGTGATGGCGAAACTCTGCCGCAGCATATTAAACTCGAAGACCGGAGCGGCGGGAGCGGCTTGGCCGGCTTGCGTCGCCTGCAGCGTGATGAGGCCGGGCGCGGTGGGGGTGACAGTAAAGACGCCGCCGCCGACATTGGCGATTGAAGCCGCGCCGACCGAGCCGGAGACGACGGTGAGCGCGATCGGCAGCGCGGAACTGGCGGTCGGGTTGACGTTGAACGACCCGGTGGCGATCGCCCGGTCGGCGATGGCGGCGAAACTGACGGTCTGCGCCGTCGGGTTCACCGCGCCGGTCGAATAAAACCGGTTGGAACCGAAACCCAGGTCGCCGGAGACAAAGGCCAGCGTCGAGTAAACGCTGCCGAGATTGGCGATGTCGGAAGTGTGGCGCGCGCCGGCCAGGGCCGGATCGAGCATGCCCAGGATCGTGAACCCGGTGATCGGGTCGAGGCGGAGATAATACATCTTGTCCGTGCCGTAGCCGACATCGGTGCCGGTAAAGGTCAGCACGTTGTGGCCGCCCGTGCCGAGGTCGAATTGGTCGGCCGAGGTGCCGAGGAGCGCCGGGGCGAGAGTGCCGAACTTCGTCGTGTTGGTGACCGGATCGGTGCGGAGGTAGTAGAAATTATTGAGGCCGTAGCCGAGATTGGTCGCCGCAAACGTCAGTCCGAAATAGCCGGTCGTGCCCAGCGTGGCCGGCCCGCCCGGCCCGTCCATCGGTTTCAGATCGGTCACCGCCGAGGAGGTGCCGGAACCGGGAACGATCGTGGAGAAATAGTCGGTGGTCCCCTTGCGATGGATGAGATAGAAATTCACCGAGCCGAAACCGACGTCCGGATCGGCCGAGGTCAGCGCCAGGTAGGAAGTCGGCGTGAGCTTGCTGCCGATGTCGGCATGCGGCGTCGCCGCGCCCGACCCCGCGACATAGAAGTTGAACGCGAGGATGTTGCCGCCCGCCGGGATGGCGGCGTTCGTGATCGAGTAGAAATTATTGGCCACGCTGCCGGTCAGACCCAAATCCTGCGCCTTGTGGTGAAACCCGGCGAGGTTGCCGCCGATGGTCCACTGCGGGACGAGAGTGACGGCTCCGGTGGCGGGGGTGATGGCGATCGACACCATGTTGTCCGCCCGCGCCGGCGTGCCGGCGAGAACAGTGAAAGCCGCGAAGGCCGATAGAATGATCGAGTGGTATTTTCTCATGGGAAGTTTCCGGAGGGAGCGGGCTGGACGTGTTTTGAGTTGAGCCGTCACCATAGGCTCATTTCACCGGTTGCGGTATGGGGTGAACGAAGTAGTTCGCGCTCCCCGGCCGCGGCCCGCTCCGGTTGGAATCGCAGCCCGAGGGCGCGCGCGTGGCGGCGACCGTCGCGACCGATGGCACTCCCACCGTGATTGAAAGATGCTCGCTTGATCGAACGCTCCGCGGCTTGCTCCCAGCGGATGTGATTCGGTCGACCCAGCGCCGGTGGGGCTGCGAGCTTGCGCGCCCGAAGCGCGCCCGCGCGCGGGCGGTCTCAGGAATTTTTTTTTGAAAACACGGTTTGAAGACACACCCAATTGAGCCTCGCATTTTTGAATGCCAGGTAGGGCGAACCCTCCGGGTGAGCCGGTTTGAGTCCACGTCGAAGAACGGATCACCGGGACTGTTCGCCCCGCCCATTGCGGCGGGGCCTCGGTCTAATGCGCGAGCCTCAACAATCACCCCGGCTCCGCGAATCGCGCCATTCCGGTTTGCTCGCGCAAGGAGTTCCTCCGGAGGTCAGCGCGCTGGCGCCCACCAAACCGCCCCGCTTCGCGAACCCGCGCCCACCCGCCGCCGGCAATTTAAGGACGTCTCTCCGGTGCCGTCTCCCGGCAAAAGTGTCATATAATAAGTGACACTCCCCTCTGGGCCGGGTGTGAGTGAAACCGTGCCAGGTTTCAGCGGTGCTCGCGCCTGGGCGCGCCGCAGCGGGAACCGCCCGCGGTGAGCCGCGCCGTGGTGGCGCGAGCACAGGCATGGCTCGCCGGGACGGTTCGCTCTGCCGGCGGCGAGCCAGGCCTCACCCATTTGTCGCCATCGCCGGCATCGTCGCCGGCGGCAGGACGAAGGCGTTTGCGGATGCCACCGGTGAAGCCGGCGGTCGTTTGGTTCGACCACAGATTCGACGGATGCAGACGGGGCGAACCCGGCGAACGCTCCGGCTCTTCGTTTTCTTTGTTTCGTTCCGCGAGAATTTTGCGGCACGAGGATGCCGTTCTCTGGCCCGGCAGATTTTGCAGCCGACGCGCGGCGGCCGGCGGTGGTTAAACCGGTCTCCGCGGTCCGCGGAAAATTATCCGGCGCTTGTCGCTGGGTGGCAGTTGCTTGAAGCCGGGCGCACGAGCTGGCCCGGGATTTGCTTTTTCGCCCCGCATGTCCCCAGCCGCGGCTTTTCCCCCACCCACGATCGAACCGACCAAGAAGACCGCGACCGCACCCACCGGCGAGAGTGCCCGCGCCGCGCTGCTCGCGCGCGTGCGCTCCGCGCTCGCCGCCTACGCCGAGGAGCCGTCCGACGCCGGGGGCTGGGCGGCGTTGCTGGCCGTCCGCCGCGACGCCGCCGCGCTGATTGCCGCGATTCCTTCCGGGCAAAAATCCGGCGCCGCGGTCGAAGCCGCGTTCCAGTTGATCGAGCTGTTCGCCGCCTCGGGGGCCTCCGACCAACCGGCGCGGAACGACGACTTGGCTTTGGCGAAACAATATCTGTCGGCGGGCTGGCCTGGCCTGCTGGCGGCGATGCTGCTCGTGCCGGCCTGTCAGTTGCCGGAGGCGCCGAAGTTCGACGCGGTGCCCGGCTGGCTGTGGCCGAAATACACCGCCTACGTTTTCCACGTCCCGCAGGGTTTCACGGCCCCGGGTCAGGCCGCGACCTATGCCGCGGCTTATCTGCGACGCCTCGAAGAACTCGCCGGCTGGGCGGCGAAGAACCGCGGCGCCAGCGCCGTGCGCGAGGCGTTGACCGTTTTCTGCTCGGGCAACAACTGCATCCCGCTCTATTTCACCGGCGACTCCCTGCGGCGCCACTACGAGCTGCGCGCCCGCATCCTCACGCTGGCGCTCGTGAATGCCCCGCCGGAGGAAATGCCGGCGCTGCCCCGCCTCGGGCGGCGCCTGCGCGTCGGTTTCGTCAACCGCCACTTCGGCTCGCAGACGGAGACCTACACGACCATCCCGTCCTTCGAGCAACTCGACCCCGAGCGGTTCGAGGTCGTGCTGTTCGCGCACCACACCACCGGGTCGCCCGTGGAAGACTACGCGCGCGCGCACGCCGCGGCGTTCCACGTGCTGCCGGCGGCGCTCGCCGACCAGTTGGCGCTGCTGCGCAGCGAGTGGCTCGATGTCGTGGTGTTCGGCACCAATCTGACGGCCGTATGCCACGAGGTGACGACGCTGGCGCTGCACCGCGTCGCTCCGTTGCAGGTGGCCAACAATTCCTCCTGCACCACCACGGGCCTGCCGCAGGTGGACCTCTATGTTTCGGGCGACCTCACCGAGAGCGCAGCGGCGCCCGCCCATTTTTCCGAGCGGCTCGGCCTGCTGCCCGGCCCGGCGCACGCGTTCAACTACGAGGCCGACCGGCAGGAGCCGTCCGGCACGCCCACGCGCGAGCTGCTCCAGATTCCGGCCGACGCGCTGCTCTTCGTGAGTGCCGCCAACTATTTCAAGATCACCCCCGAGATGCAGCACGCCTGGGCGAAGCTCCTCGCCGCGGTGCCCGGCTCGCGGTTGCTCGTGCATCCGTTCAACCCGAACTGGTCGTCGAGCTATCCGATCAAGCGCTTCTGCGCCGAGTTCGACCGCGTGCTGGCCGCGCACGGCGTGGACCCCGGCCGGCTGCACGTCTCGACCCTGAAGTTTCCCTCGCGCAGCGACGTGACGGGACTGATGGCGCTCGGCGACGTCTATCTCGACACCTTCCCGTTCGCCGGCGTGAACTCGCTCGTCGATCCGCTCGAGGCCGCGATTCCGGTCGTGACGTGGGAGGGCGAAACCTTCCGCTCGCGCATGGGCGCGGGCCTGCTGCGCTCGCTCGGGCTGACCGACTTGATCACACGCGATGCCGACGGCTATCACGCACTGGCGGTCCGGCTCGCCGGGGCCGCGGCGCAGCGCGACGCATGGCGCACGCAGATCCGCGAGAAAATGGCGCGCGCCCCGCTCTTCCTCGACCCCCTCGCGGCCAGCGAAGCCTTTGGCGATCTGCTCGTGGCGGCCTACGACGAGTTGGAGGCCAACGGCCGCGAAGCTTTCCGGGCCAACCCGCAGCCCGTGCGCGCTGCCGCGTCCGGCGGGCCGGCGCGCGAGGCGAATCTTTTTGCCGGCCCCGAAGAACAGGCGCGCGCGACTCTCCGCGCCACCCCGAACGACGCGAAAGCCCGCCACGCGCTCGGCCGCGAACTGCTCGCGGCGGGCCGCGCCGACCGGGCGGTGGCCTATCTGCTCGCCGCGCTCGAAGGCGAGGGCGCCAATCCCGTCCTCTGGTTCGATGTCGCGCGGGCGCTCCGCGCCAACCACCAGATGCAGCAGGCGATCGAGGCGCTGGAAACCTGCCTGCGGGTGGACGGTTCGCACCTCGACGGCTGGCTGTTGCTCGCCGAGATTTCGCAGGCCGTCGGCTCGACCGACATGGCCCGCGAAGCCGCGGCCATCGCCCGACAACTCGCGCCGGCGGACCCCCGCCCGGCCGCTTACCTCTAGTTCCGCCTCTATCACACCCACAATGAAAGCGTCGAACAGTCAGTCACCTGGAGCCGGGGCGCCCCCGCCCCGGTTTGCGAGCGAAACGCGGCGAGGGCGCCGCATCCCCATGAAATTTCCGGGCTAGTTCTCCGAATGTCGGCTGCGCTCATGGACCAAGAATTTCGGACGACGTGCCTGGTGCCCGCCGGGGCCGCCGGCCGCGGGAAATTTGCGATCATCGGCGGCGGCTTGATCGGGATGAGCACGGCGTTGGAGTTGAAACGCCTCGCGCCGCACGCCGAGGTTCGGGTGCTCGAAAAAGAATCGCGCGTCGGCCGCCACCAGAGCACGCACAACAGCGGCGTGCTGCACGCCGGCCTCTACTACCGGCCCGGCTCGCTGAAGGCGCGGCTCGCCGTGCAGGGCATCCGCCGCCTGGTGGCCTTTTGCCGGCAGCA
>JACQFT010000051.1 GCA_016199925.1 Opitutia bacterium
AACGATGCCGATGCCGCCACCGACGCTGAAATAGGAAATGCCGTAGCGCTGTTTCAGCTGCTCGACGAACGGGATGACTTTCTCCACCGCTTCGCGGAACGGCGCGACGGTGGTGAGCTGCGAACCGATGTGCATCTGCACGCCGCGAACCTCGATGTGCTTGAAACGCGCGGCGGCCTCGTAGGCGGCGGCGGCGGCCTTGAGCGGGATGCCGAACTTGTTCTCGCTCTTGCCGGTGGTGATCTTGGCGTGCGTCTTGGCGTCGACGTCGGGATTGACGCGGATGGCGATCGGCGCGCGCAGGCCGAGCCGGCCGGCGACGTGGTCGATGCGCGCGAGTTCGGGCTCGCTCTCGACGTGGAGGCCGAAGACGCCGGACTCGAGCGCGAGGCGGATGTCGGCCTCGGATTTGCCGACGCCGGCGAAGACGCTCTCGCGGACTCCGGCCCCGGCGGCGAGCACGCGGCGGAGTTCGCCGCCGCTGACGAGATCGAAGGCGGCGCCGAGGTTCGCGAAGTGGCGCAGCACGGCGAGGTTGGAGTTGGCCTTGAGCGCGTAGCAGACGCGCAGGTCGAGGCCGCCCAGGCTGCCGGCCAGGCGGCGGTAGTTGTCGGCCATCGTCTGCGCGCTATAGACGTAGGTCGGCGTGCCGTAGAGCTGGGCCACGGCGCCGAGATCGACGGATTCGCAGTGCAGTTTCTGACCGGCGTAGTGGAAGTGATGCATGGGCGGTGAAAGGAAGCGTGAAAGATTCCGAATAGCCAGATTCACCTTGAAAGGAAGCGCCATTTTCTGGGATGAACTCGCCCCGATGCGCCTGCTCCGCCAAATCCTCCGCCGCCTGCCGTTTCGTTTCGGCGCGCGGAGCGACCGGCGCCTGCGGCACACGCACGCCCGGCACGCGCAGTTCGCCAGTTTCCTCGAGCAAAGCGGCTTTCGCCCGCACAACGTCGACCGCTACGAACGCGGACTGCAGCGCCGCCGGCTGGCCAAAGCGGCGCTGCTGGCGGCCGCCGCGGCGCTCGTCGCCTGGATCGCTCTCGAGAGCGTGCAGGCGCTCACGCTGTTCTGAGCGGGCGCAGTTTGATTCGGGTCTGCCGTCAGTGAACACCGGCACTTGAGGATGCGGCGCCCTCACCGCGTCTCGGCATTCTTTCCGCGAGTTGTGTCCGTCAAGTTCTGCAAAAGTGGATCGGTGGTTTGTTGGCTTGGTAGGATAAAGAGATTTATGGGATGGGGGGCAGGGGCAGGGGCGTCAGCCCCTGCCCCGCTCCCGGATGGGTTGGTTAGGCGGCTTTGGTTTGGGTGACGGTGGTGCTTTTGCGGTGTTCGCGGAGCAGCTCCATGTCGAGGTAGCGGTTTTCATCGACCCATTCCTCGTGGATCTCGACGGCGAGGGCGCGGACCAGCCGCAGGCAGCTCGCCTCGTCGGGGAAGATGCGCACCAGCAGGGTCCGGCGTTTGATCTCCTGGTTGAGCCGTTCGAGCATGTTGGTCGATTTGAGATGCTTGTGGTGCTCGCGCGGCAGCCGGTAGAAGGCGAAGGTCTCGTCGATGTTCGCCTCGACCCAGGCGCAGAGCTTGGGGTGCTTGTCCTGCCAGCGGACCAGCCACTGGGCCAGATCGCGACGGGCCTCCTCGACGGTGTGCCGGTCGTAGAGCCAGCGCAGCTCGGTGAGGCAGTCGTCGGTGTGTTTGCGCGGGAGGTAGTCGAGCGCGTTGCGCAGGAAGTGCACGTCGCAGCGCGGCCAGTGCGCCTCGGGCAGGGCTTCCATGATCGCGCGCTTCAGCCCGGGGTGGTCGTCGCTGGCCGCCAGCCACACTCCGTGCAGGCCGCGTTCCTTCAGGCGCAGGAGGTGGTCTTTCCAACTGCTGGCACTCTCGCGGTTGGCCAGCTCGACGGAGAGCACATGGCGGCGGCCGTCCCAGCCGATACCCAGGGTGATGAGCACCGCACGGCTGTGGCCGACGCCATTTTCGCGCACGCGTTCGTAGCGGGCATCGAGGATGAGAGAGGGATACTCCTCCTCCAGCCGACGGGTCATGAAACGTGTCAGCTCCGCATCGAGCTGTTTGTTGATCTCACTCACCGCGGAGGCGCTGAACTCGTGTCCGCAGAGCTCCTCGGTGATCGCCTTAACCCGGCGGGTGGACACGCCCTGCACATACATCTCCATCAACGCGGCCACCAAGGCCTTCTCGCTGCGCTGGTAACGGGCGAACAACTCGGTCGAGAAGCGCCCCTGCCGGTCCTGCGGCACCCGCAGCTCAAGCTTGCCCACGCGGGTGACCAGCGAGCGGGTGTAATGCCCGCTGCGATAGCCGAGCCGACCGGCGATGCGCTCGCCCTTGCCGGCGAGCAGCGCCTGGTCCATCTCCGCTTCAAGCACTTCCTGGAGGAGCGTTTGCATCAGTTGCTTGAGCGCGTCGTCCTCCGTGAGGGCGCGCAGCAGTTCTTGTTTTGTGAGGTTGATCGGCTCATCGTTTCGTTTCGGGCGGGTCATGGTATTTTCCTTCTGTTGGTGGTTTTCGGTTTCTCACCAAACCACCTACCATGATCCGCCTTTTTGCTGAAGTCTCCGGACACTACCTTTCCGGGGCGCGAGGGCGCCCCGGCTCCAGTCTGGCAAACCCAATCTCCACGTCGCAGGCGTGCAGTTTGTTTTTGCGTGCCGGCCGGCGGCCCGCGTAATTCCCCTGCGTGCAAATTGACGCCGAGCTCTATCCGTGGATTTCCGCCGCCGCCCTCGCGTGGGGCCTGCTCGACTGTTTTTACGGCTATCGCGTCTTCAGGCTCACGCTCGCGGTCGCCGGCGCGCTGGCGGGCGCGATCTTCGGTCAGGCGGCCGCGGCGGCGCTCGGGCTCGGCGCGGGCGGCGCGCTCGGCGGCGTGATCGTCGGGGCGCTTCTGGGCGGCGGGCTGGCGTTCCTGCTCTACCTCGTGGGCGTTTTCCTCGCCGGGTTCGGCTTCGGGGCCGCGCTCGGCATCCTGCTGCTCGCGAACTTCAACCACATGGTCGCGCTGCTCTCGGGGCTCGTGCTCGGGGTGATCGGCGGCGTGGTGGCGGTGAAAATCCAGCGGGTGCTGCTGATCCTGTCGACGGCTTTGCTCGGGGCCTTCCGCGCGGTGGTGGCGCTCGCCTATTTCACCGGGAAACTCGACTGGCTTTATTATTTCCGCCAGCCGCAGCAGATCCCCGCGCTGATCGACACCCACCGCTGGATGCTGCCGGCCATCATGCTGCTGGCGGTCGTGGGCGGGTTCGCCCAGTTCGGGCTCGGCGGGAGCTCCGGCGCGAAGAAGGCCCGCGCGAAAAAGACCGAGGACAAGACTTGATGCGCGCCCGGCTCGCCGCACAATGCCCGTTCCCATGAAGAAACTCCCCGCTCTGTTCGCCGCCCTGCTGTTCGCCGTTCTCCTCGCGGGGTGCGGCACCACCAAACCGGGCTTGCTGGGACTCAAGGCCGAGTTCGTGAAGATCGAACGCAGCGGCGACGGCGCGACGGCCACGTGGCACCTCACGAATCCGAACGTCGTTTCCTACATCGTCAACGAGTCGCGGCACAAACTCTACGTCAACGGCCGGTATGTGGGCTCCGTCGCGACCAAGGAGGCGGCCGGAGTCCCGGCGCAAAGCAACGTCACGCAATCCGCCCCCATTGCCCTCGACAAGGACGGCACCCGCGTGCTCGCCGCCGCCGGCAGCTCGGCCAGCTACCGCGTCGATTCCGACCTGACGATCCGGCTTTACGGCGAAATCTACGAGCACCACTCGTCCACCGCGGCGGGCACGGTGCCGATCGTGACGAAGTAGAAAGGCGGGCGGCGCGTTTCGCCGCCTCGCCGCGACCGGCCCCGCCCGCGCCATCCGGCGGTGGCAGCCGGCACCGGAGCATTCCGCCGGTTCCAGTTTTCGCCGGCGTCGTGAGAGCGAGCGCGGCGCGACGTGCGGCGGACGGCCGACACCGCCCGGCCGGGTAACAAAAAGGCGCCCGGATTTCTCCGGGCGCCGCAGAGCAAGAGGCGCCGGGCTCAGGCGGCGAGCTTCACGGCCTGCGCCGCGGCCGGACCGGAGCCGGCATGGAGCGGCAGCCGAATCGGCGCGTGGCGGTAGAGCGAGCGCGGCTCGCGGCTGTATTGGTCGATCGTCCAGGCCACGAGGCCGGTGGTGAAGAGGATGGCGGTGAAATCAGCGGCGTCGAAGGCACGGCCGCTCGCGTAGGAAGCGAGGCCGAGGAGGCTCGCGGTGAGGAGGGAAGTCAGAGCGGTTTTCATAGGAAGGTTGGGTTGTGGCTAGAGAACACGCGCCTTTCGCAAAAGTTGCAGAATCGCGCGAATCCCGGACGCCGGGGCGCGGCGTTCGGCCGCGGCGAGCCCGCCTCACGCCGCCAGCCGGCGGGGCGGCTCCGCCCGGCGTTTGGACGCGCCGCCCACGGGCAGGCGCACCGGTCGTCCGAGCGGCAGCGGATCGAAGCGTCGTTCATATTGGCGGAGCGTCCAGACGAGCAGCGCCGCCGCATACCCACTGGCGAAGAGCATAAGAACTCCGGGCGGGCGGCCGCTGGAGTAACACATGACGCCCACGAGGAGCGCGGTGGAGGCGAAAAAGGAAAGGATGGTTTTCATGGAAGAGACCCTGTGAGGGTGCGGCAATGATACCGCCCCGGCGCGAAAAAGTGTCGTCGCCCGCGTGACGATTGGGCAAAACGGCACCGCCGCAGAAACTCGCGCCGGACTGCGCCCCGGAGACGCGCCGGCGGGCGAACTACTTCTTCGGCGTCGGCACCGAGAACCGCTGGTAAAGCGTGCGCATACTGTGCCGCGCGACGTCCTCCAGCGCGTCAGCCGTGCTGTAGCTGTTGTGGTTCCACTCGAGCTTCGTCTCGGAAACGACGCCACTGCCGCTGGAGCGGCCGTCGGCCGCGGTGAGCTCGGCGTTCAAGGTGCATTCGGCGCCGCGGAGGCGGTCCGCGCCCCAGCGAGTGACGCGCACCTCGAGCCGCTGCCCGTCCTTTGGCAGCTCCGCCCACCGCTGATGCACGACGATCTCGCCGGCATAGCCGCGCTTCTTGAACTCGGAACGCACATAGCCGCCGAGCACCCGCGAAAAATCCTCGTCGGTCCACGGGCTCATCGCGCCGGGCCGGATCGCCCCGGGAATATCGACGAACACATGGAGCGGCCGGGCGGCGTCGAGCACGACTTTGGCGGCGGGCTCCGCGGCCGCCAGCAGACCGAGGACAAAAAAAGCGCCGGCCGCGAGGCCGCACCAGCGCGCAAGTCGAACGAACGAAGTCGTGGTATTCATGGCAGAGGGATTGGACTCCGAAATCTGGCACAGGTTTCGCCCTTCCGCCAGCCCGACGCGGAGGCGGGGGCGATGGCAGCCGGGCTTTCCGGTTGGCTCGCGCAAACGGTTCCCCCGCGGGTCAGCGCGCTTGCGAATCCAAACCGGAAAGCCGTGGCGATGGCAGTTGGGCCCGACTGCCGCCCGTGGGAGGGCCAAGCCTCCGGCCGAGCCGTTCAGGCGACGGCGCAACCAAGGCGCGGCTCACCCGGCTTGCCCGCCATCGCCTCAGCGACGACGGGAAGGCTCCCCTATGCGGTGCGCCCGGACGCACGCTTCATGGGAAGCCGGCTCTGATTCAATCACCCACCGCGGAGGCAGGGTCTTTTGTTTTGGAAAACTTGGAGCCGCGTCGCCCTCGGCGCGGATGATTCGTCGGAACGCGGCGAGGGCGCCGCATCCCCAGCAGAAGCAGTCCAAAACAAAAGACTCTGGCCGCGGAGGCGCGCCGCGCACATCCGGCTTGGCAACGGGCGGCCGCTCCGCCATCTCCGTGCAGTCGCCCGACGGCGGCCCATCCCCATGAGCGACCTACCCGACAGCGTGCGCACTTGGAGGGACGGCGGCAACTTCGTCGAGGCGGACGGCGTCCCGGTCTTCCATCGCGTCGCGGGCCGCGGGCCGTGGCTCGTGTGCTTCCACGGGTTTCCCACGAGCAGTTGGGACTGGCACCGGCTGCTGCCGCTGTTGGAAAAACATTTCCGCGTGCTCGTCTTCGATTTTCCCGGCCACGGCCTCTCGGGCAAACCGGCGCACCGCGACTATTCGCTCAAGCGGCAGTTCGACGCCGCCGAAGCGTTGTGGCGGCACCTCGGCATCGAGGAATTTTCCCTGCTCAGCCACGACATGGGCGACACCGTCGCCTGCGAACTCCTGCGCCGCCTCGAGCTGGGCGCCAGCCGTTGCCGGCTGAAATCGCTGACGCTCCTCAACGGCGGCCTCTACCCGGACCTGCACCGGCCGCTGCTGACCCAACGCCTGCTGCGCACGCCCGTGCTGGGCCCGCTCGTGGCGCGCTGCTCCGGCTGGCCTGTTTTCCGCACGCAATACGCCCGGCTCTACGCGCGGCCGGCGGAGTTCACCGAGGAGCACTATCGCGAACAGTGGGCGCTGCTCTTGCATAACGAGGGCCGGCGCAGCCTGGCCTCGGTCGCCGGCTACATGCCCGAACGTCTCCGCATGGGCGAGCAATGGCTCGGCCCCTTGCATCGCTGCCCGGTGCCGCTGCGGGCGATCTGGGGGCGGCTCGATCCCGTCGCCCCGCCGACGATGACCGCCCGCCTCGCCGCGAAACACCCGGCGCTCGAACTCGTCGCGCTCGACGACGCCGGCCACTATCCGCAACTCGAACGCCCCGCCGAAGTCGCCGCCGCCCTGCTGCGCCACCTCGCGCGATGAGCCGCGCGGGCCGCGGCGTGAATCGTATTTTTCCACGCGAGCGTGCTCGCGCCACTCTCGGGCAGCTCAGGCGCCGCCGCCTGTGCTGGCGGAGACTGGCTGGAACTGCGACTTGAAGAGGGCCTTCACGTAGTCGCGGTTCATCCGCGCGATGAAGTCGTGCGGGATGAGCTTGGGGCACACGGCGCTGCACTCGTATTGGTTGGTGCAGTTGCCGAAGCCGGCTTCGTCCATCGTCTGCACCATCGCGAGGACGCGCCGGTCGCGCTCGGGCTGGCCCTGCGGCAGCAGGCCGAGGTGGGAAACTTTCGCGGCGACGAAGAGCATCGCGCTGGCGTTCTTGCACGCGGCAACGCACGCGCCGCAGCCGATGCAGGTGGCGGCGTCCATCGCGAGGTCAGCGTCTTCCTTCGGCACGGGAATGGAGTTGGCGTCGGGCGCGGCGCCGGTGCGCACGCTGATGAAGCCGCCGGCTTGCTGGATTTTGTCGAAGGCGCTGCGGTCGGTGACGAGGTCCTTGATGAGCGGGAAGGCGCGGGCGCGGAAGGGCTCGACGACGATGATGTCGCCATCCTTGAACGTGCGCATGTAGAGCTGGCAGGTGGCGATGCCGTGGCCGGGGCCGTGGGGCTTGCCGTTGATCGTGCAGGAGCAGGTGCCGCAGATGCCTTCGCGGCAGTCGTGCGCGAACGCGATGGGCTCGTCGTTCGCCACCGTCAGCCCGTCGTTCACGACATCGAGACATTCGAGGAAAGACATGTCGGGGCTGACGTTCGCCGCCGGGTAATCGACGAACTGGCCGGGCTGGGTCGGGCCGGCCTGGCGCCAGACGCGGAGGGTGACGGAGAAGAGTTGCTTGGAGACGGAGGCGGGAGCGACCATGGCGATCAGGTTTTGATTTTCGCTTTGCGGGATTTTTTGAGAGTGGCGTGGAAGCCGATTTCGCGCGCCGGACCGACGGGCGGCGTCATGAGTTCGCGGATGGCATCGAAGACGGCTTTGAACTGCGCGTCGTATTTGTTTTCGAGGGCCGCCAGCTTGCGGGCGAGGTCGGCGTGGCTGGCGATCATCTGGCGCAGGCGCACGAAAGCGCGCATGATGCCGATATTCACGGCGACGGCCCGGGGTGAGTTGAGTAATCCTGAGAGCATCGCCACGCCCTGTTCGGTGAAGACGAGAACGCGCGGCGAATGCTTGAAGCCCGGACTTATCACAATTTGTGATAAGTTCCTGATCTCGTCGCGCGTGAGCGCGAACATGAAGTCCTCGGGAAACCGCCCAAGATTGCGTCTGACCGCTTGGTTGAGGACTCGGGTTTCGATCCCGTAAAACTCGGCCAGGTCGCGATCAACCATGACTTTCTGGCCGCGCACGAGAAGGATGCGGGATTCCACCCGCTCGGCCGGCAAAAGACTGCGTTCTGCGTTCGTCGGCATCAGGAAACTCCCCGCGGGAGGATATCCCAATTTGAGACATCCTCGGCGAGGGCGGAGGATTCGGTCACGGACTGGCGGGCGGAGGATGTCACAATTTGAGATATGCTCGGAGCGACGCGGGGGCGACGCCTCACTTGTAGGAGCGGACGCTCATCTTGGTGAACTCGTAGTTGAGCGGCTCGGTGTTGCGCAGGGGAGTCTTGCCTTCGCCCTGATATTCCCACGCGGCGACGTGGCCGAAGTTGGCGTCGTCGCGTTTGCACTCGCCGTCCTCGTATTGGTATTCCTCGCGGAAGTGGCCGCCGCAGCTCTCCTCGCGGGCGAGGGCGTCGCGGCAAAGGAGTTCGCCGAGCTCGAGGAAGTCGGCGATGCGGCCGGCCTGCTCGAGCGACTGGTTGAGCGTTTCGGCGGAACCGGGCACGCGCACGTTGGCCCAAAACTCTTCGCGGAGGGCGGGGATGAGCTGGAGCGCTTTTTCGAGGCCGCCCTTCGTGCGCGCCATGCCGCAGTGCTCCCACATGATTTTGCCGAGGCGCTTGTGGAAATGGCTGACGGGCTCCTTGCCCCGGTTGTCGAGGAACCGCTTGGTCATCGCGCGGACGTTTTGCTCGGCCTGCAGGAACTCGGCGCGGTCGGCGCTCGGGCGCGAGCCGGGCTTCTGGCCGGCGAGATAGTCGCCGATGCAATACGGGATGACGAAGTAGCCGTCGGCGAGGCCCTGCATGAGCGCGGAGGCGCCGAGGCGGTTCGCGCCGTGGTCGGAGAAGTTGGCTTCACCGAGGACGAAGAGGCCGGGGACGTTCGACATCAGGTTATAATCCACCCAGAGGCCGCCCATCGTGTAGTGGACGGCGGGGAAGATGCGCATCGGCGTGCGGTAGGCGTTCTCGGCGGTGATCTCGTGGTAGATGTCGAAGAGATTGCCGTAGCGCTCGCGCACGGCGGGTTCGCCGAGGCGCTTGATGGCGTCGGCGAAATCGAGATAGACGCCGAGGCCGGTCTCGCCGACGCCGCGGCCCTCGTTGCACATGCGCATGGCGGCGCGGGAGGAGACGTCGCGCGGCGCGAGGTTGCCAAAGCTCGGGTAGATGCGCTCGAGGTAGTAGTCGCGGTCGCCCTCGGGAATGTCGGCGGGATTTTTCTTCGCGTCTTCCTGTTTCTTCGGCACCCAGATGCGGCCGTCGTTGCGGAGCGACTCGGACATGAGCGTGAGCTTCGACTGGTAGTCGCCGCTGACGGGGATGCACGTCGGGTGGATCTGCGTGTAGCACGGATTGGCGAGGCACGCTCCGCGCTGGTAGGCGCGCCAGATGGCGGTGGCGTTGGACTGCCGCGCGTAGGTGGAGAGATTGAAGACGTTGCCGTAGCCGCCGGTGGCGAGGATGACGGCGTCGGCCGAGTGGCGGGTGATCGCGCCCGTGATCAGATCGCGGACGATGATGCCCTTGGCGTGGCCGTCCACGACGACGAGGTCGAGCATCTCGGAGTTGCTGTGCAGCTCGACGCTGCCGGCGCCGATCATGCGGGAGAGCGCGCTGTAGGCGCCGAGGAGGAGCTGCTGGCCGGTCTGGCCGCGCGCGTAGAACGTGCGGGAAACCTGCGCGCCGCCGAACGAGCGGTTGGCGAGCAGACCGCCGTATTCGCGGGCGAAGGGCACGCCCTGCGCCGCGCACTGGTCGATGATGTTGACGGACACTTCGGCGAGCCGGTGGACGTTGGCTTCGCGCGCGCGGTAGTCGCCGCCCTTCAGCGTGTCGTAGAACAGCCGGTGCACGGAGTCGCCGTCGTTCTGGTAATTTTTCGCGGCGTTGATGCCGCCCTGCGCGGCGATGGAGTGCGCGCGGCGCGGGCTGTCGTGGAACACGAAGCTCTTCACCCTGTAGCCAAGCTCGGCGAGCGTGGCCGCGGCCGAGGAGCCCGCGAGGCCGGCGCCGACGACGATGATCTCGTATTTGCGCTTGTTGGCGGGGTTGACGAGTTTGATCTCCGTCTTGTGCTTCTGCCATTTGGCGGCGAGCGGGCCGGAAGGAATCTTGGAATCGAGTGTGGCCATGGCGGGGAAAAATTAGCGTTGGATGAAGCCGCTGAGACCGGGCAGCCAGCCGAGGACCGCGAGCGGGATGGCGGCACTGGCGAGGAAGTAGATCCAGCAATAGCCGGTGGCAAAGCGCTCGAGTCCGCGGGTCCAGCGTTCGTTCTTGAGGCCGAGCGACTGGAACATGCTGCCGAGGCCGTGGCTCAGGTGGTAGCTGAGCAACCCGACGGCGATGATATAGAAAAACGAAACGGGGAGGCTGGCGAACGCCTCGCGCATCATCAGGTGGACGTCGCGCACCAGCGTGCCGTCGGCGAGCCTGAAGGTGTGCTCGCTCCACTCCGGGTGCCCGAGGCGCACGGTGAACTGCGCGAGGTGGAAGAGCAGGAAGGCCAGCACGACGAGGCCGGTGCGCGCCATGACCCGCGAGGCGAGCGTGGCCGCGGCCGAGGAGCCCGCGAGGCCGGCAGGAGATTCATCGCGGGGTGACGGGGGAATGGGACAGGAGCTGCGTGGCAGCCGACGGCGTAGATAAACCAGCCCGGGCAATTGAAGTAAAGGAACCCGGCAGAGGGAATCCCATTATTAGGGTGACTAACCCGCGCGAGAAGCCTTCGGGGCGCCGCCGCCCCGCCCGGCGGCCCGCGCACGTTCAGCGCGGCAGCGGCTTCAGCAAGGCGAATTTTCCGCTTGCGGCCGGCTGGATGAATTTCCGGCGAAACAAATTCACGCGCACGCCGTCGCCCAGCGCCGCGGCGATCGCCGCGCCCAGGCCGGCCGGCGCCACCGCGTCCGCCACATACTGAAAATCCAAGCGGTGCTCCGCGCCCTGCACGAGACTCCAGTGCCAGCACGCGAAATTCTCCGGCAGCACCGCGTCGACCTCGAAGGCCGAAACGACTTCGCCGTCCGCGCGCCAATACAGGTCGCGCTCGCGGCCGAGGATGCGGTAGCCCGTCGGCGTGCGCCGCACGATGTCGCCCGTGTGGTAGCGCAGCAGCGGCATCGCCACGCGGTCGCGCGTCGTCACGTTGAGCTGGAAAACATCGGGCAACTCCGGACGCCACGGCACGAGTTCGACGAACGCGTTGCCCTCGATCACCTGCAAATTGTCGCGAAAAGCATCGCCGACAAAAATGTAGCCCGCCTCGGTCGAACCATAGAGGTCCGCCAGTTCCGCGCCGGGAAAAACTTCGTGCAGCCGCGCCGCGTGCTGCCGGCTCGCTTTGCCGTAGGTGAGAATGATCGTGCGCAGGCTCGGCACGCCCACCCGGCGTTTCTTCAGCGCGCGCGCGAGCAGGGACAAATAGACCGGTTCGCCCTCGAGCACCTCGGGTTTCAGCGCCTGCAATTCCAGCGCGATGCGGTCCCACTCCGGCTCGGGAAACGCGAACGGGTCGCTCGACAAATTCAGATACACCGTGCCGTCGAAGTAGCGGTGGGGAAACGGGTGGTCCTCGTAGGGGCACAGGTTGCTCGAGCAGCCGATGGGCGCGAGCACCGCCTTGCGATACGGCCGGTCCACATAACGCGCCAGGCCCGCGTGCGCGAGATAGGCGCGGCGCGTCTGCGCGTTCCACCAACCGTCCTCCATCACCACCGTCATCGGTTGCGCCGTGGAGCCCGACGTGTGCTCGTATTCAAACCTCTTCGCGAGAAACCCGCGTTCGATTTCGGCGTAGTCGGCGAAGAACGCCGCCGGCCCGGCCGTCAAAATGTCCTGCTTCGTCAGCACCGGAATCTCGCGGTAACACGACCACCCGAGCGGGCCGCCGTGCAGCGGAAACCGCCGGCCGTAGAGCGGGCTCCGGTCGTAGATCGCGCGGATTTCCGCTTCGAGCGGCGCCGGCACCCAGCCGCCATCCTGCGCGCCGAGCGTGTCGGGCGAGTTGGCAAAGGCGGGCGCGGTCACCGGGGTTTCCATGAAGTTCGCGCAGTAAAGTCCGCGCCCGGGCAAAGTCAAACGGCCGCCTTGGCCCGAGAAACAGTGCGAGCGGAGTTCTCGGCACAAACCCCGGGCCGCGAGCGCGCGGCCCGGCTTTCCGGTTGGCTCGCGCGACGGGTTCCTCCGTCGGTCAGCGCGCTTGCCCGCCAAACCGCGCTCGCAAGCGAGCTGGCCCACCTTTCCAAAACCAAACCCGAAAGCCGTGCGCGCCGGGACGCAGCGCAGTTTTCTGCCGGTGATCGCTTTGGGCTTGTCGGCCCGCGCTTGTCGCCCTGCCGCGTCCGCACCCGCTTCCTGACCACCGGTCTCATCGCTTGGTCCGGATACAATCCCTGGCCGCCCCAACTCCTCGATTGATCCGCCGCCCTCCGTAAAATCCGTGGTCAACTCACACTGTCGCCAGTCCTGTCTGCCGTGCATGCGATTGTTGGGCTCGCCGGACCCGCGTTGTCGGCGTGCCGGCAAGCGACGTGCCTCCACTCATCCCAGAAACTCAAACGCACCCGCGCGCGGGCGGCCCGGTCGATTCGTCGTTCGGCCGCTGACGCCGCCGCCGCCCGTCTTTGCTCGGGCCGCATGCACGCGGCGACGGGTCCGGCCTGTCCTCAATCCCTCTTCCTCAACCCCGCCCACACGGGCGCGAAGAGCAGCAGCGCGTCCAGCACCATCGCGTGCGTGATGCCGCCCGCGTCGGCCAGCGCGTAAACTTCGTCCACCGGCAGCGCGAGAATCTCGAACTCCTCGTCCTCGTCCCACTCCAGATCGTCGCGCCGCTGCGCGTCCTCGACGAGCACGAGATGGCAACGGTTGTTCTGCATCGCCGGATTCGGATGCACGCTGCCGAGCAGCCGCGCGCGCGTGCCGCTGTAACCGGACTCCTCGCGCAGTTCGCGCAGGCCCGCCGCCACCGGATCCTCCCCGGCATCGATCACGCCGCCCGGGATCTCGAGCGAAAATGCATCGGTGCCGAACCGGAACTGCCGCACGAGCACGAGCCGGTGGTCGGGCGTCAGGGCGACCACGTTCACCCAGTCGGGCGCGGCGACGACGAAGAAATCGCGCTCGGTTTTCCGCCCGGGATGCCGGTAACGCACGCTCTGCACGTCGAAGATGCGCGTGCGGGTCTGCACGGTGGAGCCGAGTTTTTCCCAGCGCTGCGGTTGGTGGGGCGACGTCATGTTTTTTCGGGCGGACAAAAAAAGGCCCCCGCGGCTTTCGTCGCGGAGGCGGAGACTCCCGGGCGGGAAAAATTACTTGGCCGGGAGGCGGATCTTCTGGCCGACGCGCAGATGGCTCGGCTCGAGGCCGGGATTTTCCGCCATGATGGCGTCGATGCGCATGCCGAATTTCTTCGCGACCTTGGCGACGGTGTCACCGGGGGCGACGGAGTAGGTGCCGTCGGAATTGCGCACGCCGGTCGGGGCGGCCCCGGCCTTGCCGGGGGCGGGGGCGCGGGCTTTCTGCGCCTCTTCCATCTTCGTCACCTGGGCGCGCATCGCGCCGATCTCGGTGCCGACTTGGTTCAGGGCATTCTGCACGCCGTCGCGCAAGTTCTTCATGTCGGTCTCGGCCTTGGCGCCCGCGGCGCGCACGTCGTTTTCCAAGGTGGCGATCTTGGGGATTTCTTCGCTGTGCGCGGCGACAAGTTTTTCCGCCTTCGAGATTTTCACCAGGTCGACGACCGCAAAGATTAACGCGGCAGCGCCGACCACGACGCCGATGACCGGCATCATGTTATTTGAATTTCCACTGTCACGAGAAAGGGTGTCCATGTATTTTTAAGAGATTAAGGATGCGTATTTAGGTCGGGGGCAGGGGCTAGGCAAGAAGCAATTATTCACAGTTTTCCCCGGTGGAAACCGGCGGACGACAGCCGGCCGGCCAAAACTCCGGAACCTGTGCGCGCGCCGCCGCCACCTCGCGGTTGACCCGGCCGGCGGCAAATTGGTCCGGGTAAGAATGGTCGGGGCGATAGGATTCGAACCTACGACCTCCTGGTCCCAAACCAGGCGCTCTACCAGGCTAAGCTACACCCCGAAGACCGGCAGCGATGGGAGGCATGAGGCCGCCCCCTGTCAACGTTGTCGTCGGTTTACTTTCCGGGCGAAAATTCCGTGCCTGATGACAACCACAGATACAGACCCCGAGTTTTACCACAGATTCCTCGGATCAATACCGATAGGCTGACCCGAAACCAAACACTCCGTTTCTAGCCCCACATCGGTTTCAGATCCTCGTCATCCGTGGTAAAAATTCCGTTCCGGTATTCGCGACATTCGCGGAAACTCCGATCTGTTTTCGCCGCAGATTCCACGGATCATTGCCGAGTGAGCGAGTCCGAACCGGACTCACAGCAGACAACCAAAGGAGCAAAGATCTTCCGGGCGTTAACTCCATCGTTCGCTTCGTTTCCTTCGGTGCCGACTCTGATCGGTATCGGCCTCCAATCCGTGTCAACCGTGGCAAACTCCTAACGGCCTTTTTCGTGGCATTCGAGTATTTCGTGATTTCTCTCCGATCTCTGACTTCAAAACCCCTGCCTGCAATTTTGTGAATACCGTCAGAAGCGCTGTTTCAGCCCCTCCGCTCCTGTCATTCGCAGGCGACCCAGACATTGCACAGAAGATCGCAAAGGAAACAAAGTTCCGCTCCACGAAACCAACCCTTCGTTTCCTTCGTTCCCTTGCGTGAAAACTCCGCTCCGATCTTTACGTGTCGTTCGTGTGTATCGTGGTTTTCCTCTGATCGCAAAATCCATTTCGCCCCTTTCTTTTGATTCGGTCCCTCCGCGGTCGACCGATTCGCCGCCCACTGGGTCCAAATCTCGGCTTGCCGCGCTGGGGGGTTGCCCCAACCTGCACTCAGTTCACACCAATTCAGTTGCCAGCAGTCAGTCGTCCGCGGTCGGTTCCCCCGCCACCCTTCTCCACACCCCTCTCAGCTATGATTTCCCCACGTGCCAGCGTGTCGGCAGTTTTGTTTTCGCGCATCGGGCGATCCCGCGCCCTTCTCAGCCTTGGACTCCTTCTGTCAATCACTGCGCCGTCGTATGCTCAGCTTTTTTGGCGAACGGACGGCACTAGCGGGACCTGGACTGGCGCAAACTGGAACAGCGGCTCGGCCAATTCGGCGGGGGAAACATCCTTTGCGGCGAACACGGATGCGCGATTTACCGCCGCCTCAACCGTTACTTTTGCTACGGTTTCCGTCGGCAACGTGACCGTCGATTCTGGCGTCACGGTTACGGTAACCGCCGCCGGCACCCTCAGCACGAACAGCTCGGTCCGCACGTTCGACATCGGTTCTGGAGCTACGCTAACGTGGACCGGTCAGGCTGTTTCCGACAACAGCTCTTCGGGCTTCGTCAAAAGCGGCACCGGCACTTGGAATATCGGCGCCCAAGCAAACAACTACACCGGCGGTTTCACGCTAAACGCCGGCACCGTGATCGTTTCTGGCAATAATTCTTTCGGGACCGCCGCGCTCTCGATCAACGGCGGCACCATCCAGTCGTCGGGCGCGCATGGGTTCGCCCCGACCGCGATCACTCTGGGCGGCAACTTTACCGTCACCGGAACCGGAACCGCCGGATTCGGCGGCACCGTTTCGCTCGGCGCGGCTTCGCGCACCATCACCAACAGCCAGACCTCCGGCACTGCTTCTTTCAGCGGCGTTATCTCCGGCGATTCCGGCAGCGGATTGGCCCACGCTGGCACCGGCACCACGACGCTTTCCGGCGTCAACACCTACACTGGCGGCACCACCCTCTCCGGCGGCACGCTGCAACTCTCCGGCAGCGGCACTCTCGGCGCCACCTCGGGAACTCTCACCGTCAGCGGCGGCACTCTCAATCTCGCCAGCACCAGCCAAACCGTCGGCCAATTGACAGGCTCCGGCGGCACCATCAGCAACAGCACGACTAGCACGACCAGCACGCTCACCATCAGCGGCAGCGACACCTCGGCTTCGGCCTTCTCCGGCACCATCGCAAACGGCGTCGGGACGGTTGCCTTGTTGCGCAGCGGCACTGGCACGACGACCCTCTCCGGCGCCAACACCTACTCTGGCGGCACGACCATCAGCGCGGGCACGCTCACGCTCTCCGGCAGCGGCACCCTCGGCAGCACTTCGGGCGCACTCACCGTCAGCGGCGGCACGCTTGCCCTCGGCGGCACCGCCCAAACCGCCGGCACCGTCACCCTCTCCGGCGGCACTATCTCCGGCAGCGGCTCGCTCACGGGCTCCAGTTACGCCGCGCAGTCCGGCACCGTCAGCTCCGTCCTCGCGGGCTCCGGCGCCCTCAGCAAATCCACCAGCGGCACCGTCACCCTCTCCGGCACCAACACCTACACCGGCGCCACGACCGTCAGCGCCGGCACCCTCCTCGTCAACGGCTCCATCGCCACCGGCGGCTCGGTCACCGTCTCCGGCGGCACCCTTGGCGGCAGCGGCACGATCAACAGCGCCACCACCATCCAGACCGGTGCGACTCTCACCCCCGGCAACAGCCCCGGCATCCTCACCTTTACCAACGGCCTCACGCTCGACAGCGGCAGCGCCACCACCTTCGAGATCAACGGCACCGGCCGCGGCACCACCTACGACGGCATCGACGTCACCGGCGGCACCATGACCTACGGCGGAGCCCTCACGTTCACCTTCGGCAGCTCGATCGCGAACGGCACCACCCTCGATCTCTTCGGGCTCACCAACGCCGCCGCCGGCTCGTTCTCCTCGATCACCGGCACCGGCAGCTACAGCGGCGTGTTCACCAACAGCAGCGGCACGTGGACGTTCTCCGACGGCACGCAGACACTTTCCTTCGTGCAGAGCACCGGCGATCTCTCCTTCGCCGCCTCCGCCGTGCCCGAGCCCTCCACCTACGCCGCCATTTTCGGCGCCGTGGCGCTCGTCGGTGTCGCCCTCAAGCGCCGCCGGCAGATCGCCGCGCCCGCCGCCACCGGCACGCCGGCGGCGACCTGAAGTGGATTTCCGGAGCGGCGTTTGACCGCGCTTCTCCGGCCCTGACACCCCACCCCAAGCAAAAAGCCCGCCTTCACCGGCGGGCTTTTTTGTTTGCCGTGCGGGTTTCTCCCGCGAATCACGCGAACAAACGCGAATAGCAGAGACGGACCCGATCCATTGCGCAGAAGGTCGCAAACGAAACAAAGGTCCGGCCCACGAACCGACCCTTCACTTCCTTCGTTATCTTCTGTGAAAATTCTGGTTTGGTTCTCACCCGCGATTCACGCGAATCGACACGAAAAGAGTCGGACCAAACTCATGCCACCGGTGATCGCGAAGAAAACAAAGGTCCGGGCGTAGAACCAACCCGTTGCTTCCTTCGTTTCCTTCTGGGCAAACTCCGTTCCGACATCGGTTCGCCATCCGCGCCATCCGTGGTAAAACTCAGACTCGGCTTCTGAATCATCACCACGAAAAACACGAAGCACACGAAAATCGAAAGGAGCAAGCTAACCACCAATCCCCACTCATGTCCGGACCCCGATCCGGAATAGTGCTCATCAGTGTTCACTAGTGATTTCCCCCGTCTCGGTCTTTCGTGTCTTTGGTGTTCTTCGTGGTGAACTCCGGCGGAAATTGAAGCTTCCCTCTGCTGACTCTCAGCTCTCAGCTCTAGGCTCTCAGCCAGCTCTGAGTCCCCCGCCCCATGCTCTCCACCGAGTCCCCGCCCGCCCGCCGCTGGATCATGCTCGTCGCGATCCTCGGCCTCGGCCTCACGGCGTTCGCCCACACATGGCTCGCCGACCGGCATCTGACTTTCGTCTCCGCCGTGCAACGCGGCGACCACCCGATCCACACCCCGCTCCAACGCATCCGCCCCGGCTTCACCGCCGACGGCAGCATGTGGATTCGCCACGCGCTCGACCTGCTCGAAGGCACGGAGGCCCCGCGCTCGCACCACACGGCCCTCGACAATCCGCCCGCGGGCCGCGCCGTGCATTGGAACTCCGCGCTCACGTGGTGGATCGCCGGCTGCGGCTGGACCTACCATCAACTCAGCGGCACGCCGTTGCCCGCGGCCGTCGAGCGCGCCGCCGTGTGGGCCAATCTCCCGCTGCTGCTCGCGTTCCTCGCGGGCTTCGGCTGGTGGGCCGCGCGCCGCGCCGGCGCACTCGCGGGCGTGCTCGTCGCCGCCGCCATCCTCGGTCATCGCTCGCTCTCCGAAGGTTTCATGCCCGCGTATCCCGATCATCACGGGCTCATCGCGATGAGCGTGCTCGGCCTGACGCTCGGCGTGCTCTTCATGGGCGGCGGCTGGCGGCGCGGCAACTCCCCCGCACCCGGCCTCGCGCTCCTGCCCGCCCACGAAAAATCCGCGCGCGCCGCCGCCGCGTGGTCCGGGTTCTGGGGCGGCTTCGGCCTGTGGATCAGCACGGCCTCGCTCGCTCTCCCGCTCGCGCTCATCCCCCTCGCCGCCGGGCTCGCCACGTTCCTCTGCCGCCGCGATCTCGCCGCGGCCGGCGCGGTCTTTTCTCCGGGCGTCTGGCGCACCTGGGGCCGCGTCGGCGCGCTCACGAGCCTCGGTTTTTATCTCCTCGAATATTTCCCGCTCCACCTCGGCTGGCGGCTCGAGGTCAACCATCCGCTCTACGCCCTCGCGTGGTGGGCCGGCGCCGAACTCACCGCCGCGTTGCTGGAATTTCTTGCCGCATTGCCGGGAAAAAATTGGGGCCGCGTCGCCCCCGGCGCGGACGAACAGCCGGAACGCGGCGAGGGCGCCGCATCTCCGGTCGCTTCGCAACAAATCCCACCCCGCCGCTCCCTCCTCTTCACCGCTGCGTGGACGCTCCCGCTCCTCCTCGCGCCGGCGCTCGTCATCCTCTGGCGCGGGGCCGAAGTTTTCCTGCCGCTCGATCCCTTCGTGGCGCGCTCGCACGAGTCGATCGTCGAATTCCTGCCGTTCCTCCTGCGCCTCCGGGCCGACGGTGTGCTCAACCATTTCGAATACGTCTTCCTCTACCCGCTGCTCTACCTCGCCGCGCTCGCGCTGCTGATTCGCAATTGGATCAACGCTCGGGCATCGCGGCATAAAGCCGCTCCTACAGTTCAGACCTCGCAGCACGCCGGCGCGGCCGAGGCCGGGGCGATGACGGACAAGAAAGCCGCTCCAATCGTTTCTCCGGAGAATTTTCTTCTCCTGCTCCTCCTCGGGCCCGCCCTCGCCCTCGCGGCGCTCGGCCTCTGGCAATCCCGCTGGGGCCTGCTCGCCGGCGGCGTTGAGGGGCCGCTGCTCCTCGTGATCTTGTTCGCCGCCTCCGCGCACCCGCGCCTCGGCGCCACCGCGCTCCGCCGCTGGGCACTCGGCGCGCTCGCCGCCGCGGTGCTCTTCCTGCCCGGCACCTCCCTCGTTTTCCACACGCTCCGCGAGCAGATCAAAGGCAACGTCGTGCCGTCCGACGAGACCCTCGAACTCGTTTACCGCGAGATCGCCCAGGCTGTCCGCGAATCGCAACCGAGCGGCCCAGTCGTGCTCTTCAGCAACCCCAACGCCTCGCTCAGCATCGGCTACTACGGGCGCTTCCAGACGCTCGGCACCCTCTACTGGGAAAACCGCGACGGCCTCCGCGCCGCCGCCGAACTCAACTCCGCGCCCACCGAGGAAGCCGCCGCCGCCCTGATCCGCCGCCTGGGCGTCACGCACCTCGCGCTGGTCACGCACGAGAATTTTCTCCTCGAATACGCGCGCCTGCTCAACCCGCAGATCACGCCGCCCGAAGTCGAGGCGACCTTTGGCTATCGCCTGCTCGGCAAAAAAATCATCCCCGAGTGGCTAGAGCCCCTCCTCTATCGCGCCCCACGCGACCTCCCCGGCAAACTCGCCGGTCTCGAAGTCTATCTCTTCAAGGTCAACTTCGCCCAGACGCGCGCGGCCGCCCTCTACCGCATCGGCCAACTGCTCGCGCTCCAGGAGAACTCCGCCGCCGCCCTCGACGCCTTCGCGCGCGCCGCCGCCCTCGACGAGCAGGACGCCGCCCCGTGGCTGCGCCGCGGCGAAATCCTCCTCCGCCAGAAACTCTGGCGCGACGCCGCCGCCGACTTCGCCCGCGGCATCGCCCTCGCGCCCGGCCGCGAACGCTACCGCCTCGACACCCAGGCGGGCATTGCGTTTGAGCAGGCCGGCGAGACCGCCACCGCCATCGGCTTTTACCGCCGCGCCATCGGCGAAGACCAGACCAACGGCATCGCGCTCAACAATCTCGCCTGGCTCCTCGCCACGGCGAAGGACGACTCGCTCCGCGACGCCCCCCTCGCGCTCAGCCTCGCCCAAGCCGCCGAATTGTCCGAGACCGACGTAGCCGGCAACCTCGACACCCTCGCCGCCGCGCTCGCCAACAGCGGACGTTTCGCCGAAGCCGTGCTCGCCGCCGAGCGCGCCCTCGCCCTCGCGCAGAAAACGAAAGACCAAGCGCTCATCAAAGGTATTCAGGAACACCTCGCTGCCTACCGCGCCGGCCAGCCCTGGCGGCAGTAGCCGGGCCGAGACCGGGGGGTTCGAAGATTTCGCGGATGCATGCGGATGGAGAGAACCTGAATTCATTTCACAGAAGGGCGCGAAGGGCACAAAGGTTCCGCATCAAGAATCCGCCCTTCGTTCTCTTCGTTGCCTTCTGTGAAAATTCCGGGGCCGACACCGGTTCCTCGTCCGCCCGCAGCGGACAAGTTCATGGACGAAAGCGGATCGAGAAAACCTGAATTCATTTCACAGAAGGTCGCGAAGGGAACAAAGGTTCCGCATCAAGAATCCGCCCTTCGTTCTCTTCGTTGCCTTCTGTGAAAATTCCGGGACCGACATCGGTTCCTCGTCCGCCCGCAGCGGACAAGTTCATGGACGAAAGCAGATCGAGAGAACCTGAGTTCATCTCACAGAAGGTCGCGCAGGGAACAAAGGTTCCGCATCAAGAAACCGCCCTTCGTTCTCTTCGTTGCCTTCTGTGAAAATTCCGGGGCCGCCATCGGTTTTCTATCCACGCGATCCGCGGCAAATTTCTGCTTTTGTTTCGCCGGAAAATTTCAGGTTTTCCCCGGCAAATCGCCGCTTGCTCCGCCCCCGCGCCAGACCAACGTTTTCCTCGGGTGCCGACCGCGTCCGCCCGCCGCCGCAGACACCCCACCGAGTATGAGAATCTCCCGCGCCAAGCTCGCTGCGACCCTGCTGTTCGCCGTGGGAGCGGTCGCGGTCGAGTTGCCCGCCGCGACCCGGACCTGGGCGAACGCCGGCACGGACTGGGCCACCGGCGCGAATTGGGTGGGCGGCGTAGCGCCCGCAAACGACACTTCCACCGACGTCGCCTCGTTCGGTTCGGGCACCGCGGTGGGACCGACAATCGCGACCGCCCTCAGTATCAACGGACTCGTTTTCCAGACCGGCGGTAGTGCCTACACTATCAGCGGTGCGACGCTGACCATCGGCTCCGGCGGCATCAACCACACCGCCGGGGCGCGGACCGAAACGATCAGTGCGCCGGTGACGCTCGCCGCCAACCAGTCGTGGATTTCCAACGCCTCGAGCAGCGTTCTCGCCGTATCAGGCGCGGTGGATTTGAGCGGGTTCGCTCTTACACTTCAGTCAGGCGGAACTACAGGCACGACGAGCATGCTTAATATCTCAAGTGCTATCAGCGGCACGGGCGGCGGCTCGATCAACAAGACCGGGGCCAGCACACTCACGCTGTCGGGCGCCAACACGTATTCCGGCGGAACGACTCTCACCCTCGGCACCCTGAATATTAACAACGGCGGCAGCGGCGGCACGTCTTCGGCTCTCGGCACCGGCACCTTTACGGTCGCGGCCTCGACTACCATTGACAACACCAGCGGCGCGGCGGTGACCCTCTCGACGAACAACGCGCAGGCCTGGAACGGCAGCCTCACCTTCACCGGCACCAGCGATCTGAACCTCGGCACGGGCGCCGTCACCCTGGGCGCGACGCGCACGGTGACGACCACCGCCGGCACGCTGACGGTCGGCGGCGTAGTTTCTGGAGCCACCTTTGGCCTCACGAAGGCCGGCAGCGGCACGCTCTCTCTCAGCGGCAGCAACACCTACACCGGCGCGACCACGATCAACGCTGGCACCCTCACGGTCAGTTCGCTGGCCAACGGCGGCACGGCGAGTGGCATCGGCCAATCGACCAATGCGGCCGGAAATCTGGTGATCAATGGCGGCACCCTCCAATACACTGGCACCACCGCGACGACGGACCGGGGCCTCACCATTCAGACCGGCGGTGGCACCATCGACGCCTCCGGCACCGGCGCGCTGACTTTCGCCAGCACCTCAAATTTTTCTTTCGGATCCACTGCTGCTTCCCGCACCCTCACGCTTACCGGCACGAGCACCGCGAACAACACCTTCGCTCCCGGAATCGCCGATGGTAACACCGGCTCGGGATTTCTCACCTCGCTCACAAAAAGCGGCGCGGGCACCTGGGTTCTTACCAAGGCCACTAACACCTATACCGGTGTTACCACGATCAGCGGTGGCACGCTTTCTGTCAGCACCCTCGCGAACGGCGGCACTTCCAGCAATCTCGGCTCCTCCAGCGCCGCCGCCGCCAACCTCGTGCTCAACGGCGGCGCCCTCCAATACACCGGCGCCGCTGTGAGCACCGACCGCGCCTTCACCCTCGGCACCAGCGGCGGCACCCTCGACGCCTCCGGCACCGGCGCACTCAACCTCACCAGCAGCGGCGCCACCGCCCTCAGCAGCACCAACACCGCCCGCACTCTCACGCTCACCGGCACCAGCACCGCCGCCAACACCCTCACCGCCGTCCTCGCCGACAACGGCACTGGCGCGACCTCGATCACCAAGACCGGCACCGGCACTTGGATTCTCGCCGGCGACAACACCAACACCGGCCTGCTCACCATCCGCCAGGGCAACCTCCAGACCAGCGCCACCCAGCGCATCGCCGACAGCGTCGCCGTCGCCATCGACGCCATCCTCGAGAACGCCACCGCCGTCTTCGACCTGAATGGCCACGACGAGACCATCGGCTCACTCACCTTCGGCGGCGCCGGCGGGCCCAACGTCACCAACAACGTCGCGACCGGCGCCGGCACCCTCACGGTCGGCGGCGACATCACCTACCTCGCCGCCAACAATCCGACCGCGAGCATCTCCGGCTTCCTTTCCCTCGGCAGCGCCAACCGCAACTTCGTCATCGGCGATTCCTCCGCCGCCAACGACCTCACGGTTTCGGCGGCGCTTTCCGGCGCCGGCGGCGGCCTCACCAAGACCGGCGCGGGCACCCTCAACCTCACCGGCGCCAGCACCTACACCGGCGCGACCCTCGTCAACGCCGGCACCGTCATCGCCGCCGGCACCAACTCCCTCGGCAACGGCAGCGCCGTCACCGTGAACAACGGCGGCTGGCTCCTCGTCAACGGCACCACCGGCGGCAGCAGCTTCACCGTCGCCGCGGGCGGCACCCTCGGCGGCAGCGGCACCGTCGGCGGCGCGACGACCATCCAGAGCGGCGGCTTCCTCGCCCCGGGCAACAGCCCCGGCGTCCAGACCTTCAACAACGGCCTCACCCTCGACGCCGGCAGCACCACCACCTTTGAAATCAACGGCACCGCCCGCGGCACCACCTACGACGGCATCGACGTCGCCGGCGGCACCCTCGCCTACGGCGGCGCGCTCGTCCTCAGTTTCGGCAGCACGATCGCGAACAGCACGACCCTCGATCTCTTCGGCCTGACCAGCACGACCGGCTCGTTCTCTTCGATCACCGCGACCGGCAGCTACGTCGGCGCGTTCACCAACAGCAGCGGCAGTTGGACCTTCTCCGACGGCACCCAGCAGATCACTTTCTTGCAGAGCAGCGGCGATCTCTTGTTCGCGGCGTCCGCCGTGCCCGAGCCCTCGACCTACGCCGCGATCTTCGGGGGCCTCGCGCTGGTCGGCGTCGTGATTCGCCGCCGGCAGCAGAAGCAGAAGACCGCCGCGCTCTGAGCGTGGGTCAGCGAGCTTGCGCGCGCTCCGCTCCGACAACTTCGAGTTTATCGCCACGGATCACACCCATACAGACGGGGCGGAAGAAGCCGGAGCTGATTTCACAGAAGCTCGCTAAGACCGCAAAGATCCGATCCACGAATCAGCACTTCGTTTCCTTTGCTTCCTTCTGCGGAAAGTTCCGAGCCCTCCAACAGGTTTTTATCAGCGACATCCTTGGAAAAATTTCGAGCGTTTTTCTCCCACGGACTTGCCCGCCGTGGTGGGAGCGACCTTGGGCGCGACAGTCGCGTGCAAGCACGCTCCCCCAACCCAACCAAGCCGGAGCATTCTGCGGACAAGCAGAACGGGGCATGGGACTCAGGGGGAACAATCATCACAGAAGGCAACACAGGTCGCGAAGGTGCCGATCCACCAACCCATCCTTTGTTTCCTTCGTTACCTTCGGTGAAAACTCCGGGCAGATTTAGCCACTAATCCGCACAGATGGCTGGAGCAGAGATTTGCCGCGGAATTCGCAGAGAAACGCGGAGCGGTTCAGGCGGGACTCCGCGAGCTTCGCGGGCTCAGCGTTTCAACTTCTTTAGAGTTCAAGGTCGCAGCAAGACTGCGCCACCTCCTTGAGGTCGCGGCCGAAAGCGGCGCGAGCAAGCTCGCTGGCCCACGGCCCGCAAAAAAGACCCGCCGTTTCGGGCGGGCCCGATTCTGAATTCTGGCTCCTGGCTCCCAGCTCCTGGCTCCTCGCTCCTTCCGCCTACTTGCCGGGCGTGAAGCTGACGGCGGGGACGGCCTCGGCCTTTTTCTCGCCGCTGGTGGCCCGCAGCACGAGGCCGCGTTGGGCCCACACGCCGCCGGCGTCGATCTTGGAAATCTCGTCAGTGAGCCGGGTCACCTCGGCGGTCTGGCCGGCTTCGGCGGCGAGCGCAGCGAGATGGTAGGTGGCCTCGGCGCGCACGGACTTGAAGAGCGTGGCGTCGGCGCTGATGGCCTTGAGCGCGGCCTCGCCGCCGGCGCGGTCGCTGCCGGCGAGCTTGCTCATGGCAGCACCGAGTTTGGCGCGGCCCAGCAAGGCGTCGTTGGAAAGATTGGTCTGAGCCTTGGTGTAGAGATCGGCGGCGGCGGCGTAGTCGGCCGCGGTGTATTTCGCGTCGGCGAGCGTCAGGTAGGCGGCGCCGGCGAGCGGATGACCGGCGTGGCCGGCGGCGAAGGCTGCGAGCTTGGCGTCGTTGCCCACGGCCGCGGCGAAGTCTTGCTCGACGCCCTGCTCGCGCTGCGCGGCGAAGTATTGCCAGCCCTCGCGGCCGACGATGAAGAGGAGGACGGCGGCGATGAAACCGTAGATCGGGCGGCGGTTGTTGACCCAGAAAGTCTCGAATTGAACCTCGAACGGGGGAACGGCGACGGCGGGCGCGGCGTCCTTGGAGGAGTGATCGGCGGGCGGGATTTGGCTCATGAACCGCGCAGATTGGGGAGGGGCGCGGCGGCTCTCAAGGCAAAACCGCCAGAGGCGGAAGCTCCAAGTTCCAAACCCCAACGCGGGAAAACTCCAAGCACCAACCTCCAAGTTCCAATGAAACACCAAGCTTTAAGTTTTCCAAGTTTCGGAGATTTGTCGTTCTCCGGAGCTTGGATGTTGGCGCTTGGAGCTTCCGACAGGCGCAGAGGCCTGCCGACTACGTCGCCGCCACGGTGTTGTGGCGATACTCCTGCAACGGCCGGACGCCGATGCGGTGCTGCTGCAACGCGCGAATGCCCATGAGCGCGGCGGTGGCGCCCATGATGGTCGTCATGATGCACACGCTGTTGGCGTAGGCCGCCGCGCGGATGAGGTTCTCGTCCCGGCGCGGGTTCATGCCGGACGGCGTGTTGATGATCATCTGGAGCTGCCCGTTCTTGATCAGGTCGACCGCGTTGGGCCGGCCTTCGGAAAGTTTGTTGACGTGCTTCACCGTCACGCCGTGCTCCGCGAGGAAGCGCGCCGTGCCACCGGTCGAGCAGACACTGAAGCCGAGCGCCAACAAATCCTGCGCGAGCGCGACGGCGGCCGGCTTGTCGGCATCCTTGACGCTGAGAAAAACATTGCCCTTCGCCGGCAGCGCGGGCTTGGCGGCCATCTGCGTTTTCGCAAAGGCGAGGCCGAGGTCGTCGTCCAGGCCCATGACTTCGCCGGTCGAGCGCATCTCGGGGCCGAGCACGATGGCGGCGCCGGGAAAACGCGCGAAGGGAAACACGGCCTCCTTCACGCACCAGTGCTTCGGCTGGAGTTCGCGCGTGAAGCCGAGGTCGGCGAGTTTTTTGCCGGCCATGACTTTGGCGGCGAGTTTCGCGAGCGGCACGCCGATGGCCTTGGCCACGAACGGCACGGTGCGCGACGCACGCGGGTTGACTTCGAGCACATAAAGCTGGTTGCCCTTCACGGCGAACTGGACGTTCATCAGGCCGATGACCTTGAGGGCCTGCGCGAGCGCGTAGGTGGCGGTGCGCACGGTCGCGCGCATCTCGGCGGAGAGCGTGTGCGGCGGCATCACCATCGCCGCGTCGCCCGAGTGCACGCCGGCAAACTCGATGTGCTCGAGCATGCCGCCGATGACGGAGGTCTCGCCGTCGCTGAGGCAGTCGACGTCGAGTTCGATGGCGTCCTCGAGAAATTTGTCGATCAGCACGGGCTTGCCCGGCATGACCTCGAACGCCTGGCGGATGACCGCCTTGAACTCGTCCTCGCTGTAAACGATGAACATGCCGCGGCCGCCGAGCACGAACGACGGCCGGAGCAGCACAGGGAAACCGATCTCGTGCGCGAACGCGAGGGCCTCGGGTTCGTTCAGCGCGGTGCGGTTGGGCGGCTGCTTGAGCTGCAGCTCGTCGAGCACGGCGGCGAAAAGTTTGCGGTCCTCGGCGAGGTCGATGCTCTCGGGCGTGGTGCCGATGACGTTGACGCCATGCGCCTTCAGGCCGGCGGCGAGATTGAGCGGCGTCTGCCCGCCGAACTGCACGATGGCGCCGGAGCACTGCTCCTGCTCGTAGACTTCGAGCACGTCTTCAAGTGTGAGCGGCTCGAAGTAGAGGCGGTCGGAAGTGTCGTAGTCGGTCGAGACGGTCTCCGGGTTGGAGTTGATCATCACGGTTTCGAAACCGATCTCGCGCAGCGCAAAGCTCGCGTGCACGCAGCAGTAGTCGAACTCGATGCCCTGGCCGATGCGATTGGGGCCGCCGCCGATGATCATGATCTTCGGCTTCGCCGAGGGGATGACTTCGTTCTCGTCGCCGTAGCTCGAGTAGTAGTAGGGCGTGAACGCCTCGAACTCCGCGGCGCAGGTGTCGACGAGGCGGAAGGTGGTCTTGACGCCCGCGGCCTTGCGGTGCGCGCGCATCGTGTCGAAATCGGTCTTCAGGAGGTGCGCGAGCTGCGCGTCGGAGAACCCGAACTGCTTCGCGCGGCGGAGCGTCGCGGCGTCGATCGTCTTGAGCGAGAACTTGCGCAACGATTCCTCCATCTCGTGGAGTTCGCGCAACTGGTGCAGGAACCACGGGTCGATTTTCGTCAGGTCGAAGATCTGCTCGACGGTGTAGCCGGCGCGGAAGGCGTGGCGGAGAAAGTAGACGCGCTCGGCGTTGGGCGTGCCGAGTTTCTGGCGGATGGTCTCGTCGTCGGGCAGCTCGTCGCCGCCAAACTTGCCGCCACCGCCCCAGCCGCGCGCGCCGGTCTCGAGCGAGCGCAGGCATTTCTGGAACGACTCCTTGAACGTGCGGCCGACGGCCATCGCCTCGCCGACGGACTTCATCGACGACGTGAGCGTGGGGTTGGCGCCGATGAATTTCTCGAAGGTGAAGCGCGGGATCTTCGTCACCACATAGTCGATCGTCGGTTCGAAGCTCGCCGGCGTGAGGCGCGTGATGTCGTTGCGTATCTGGGGGTCGATGGAGAACTGGATGTTCGAGCCGCCGGTCGCGACGCCGATCTCGCGGATGACGGCGAACGACGCGTCGCGCATCACCTGAAAGTCCTTGTCGGTGAGCGTCATCGCCGGCGCGACCGTGATCGAGTCGCCGGTGTGCACGCCCATCGGGTCGAAGTTTTCGATGGAGCAGATGACGACGCACTGGTCCTTGTGGTCGCGCATGACCTCCATCTCGTATTCCTTCCAGCCGAGGAGACACTCCTCGACGAGCACTTCGTGCGTCGGGGAAATTTCGAGGCCGCCCGCGGTGATCTGCTCGAACTCCTCGCGGTTGTAGGCGATGCCGCCGCCGGAGCCGCCGAGGGTGAAGCTCGGGCGGATGATGAGCGGGAACGCGCCGATGAAGTCGGCCGCGGCGCGGGCTTCTTCCATCGTGTGCACGGTCTTCGACTTGGCGACGTCGAGGCCGATCTTGAGCATGCACTGCTTGAAGAGTTCGCGGTCCTCGCCCTTGCGGATGGCTTCAGGTTTGGCGCCGATCATCTCGACGCCGTATTTTTCGAGGACGCCCGCGTGATGGAGCTCCATCGAGAGATTGAGCGCGGTCTGGCCGCCGAGCGTGGGCAGGAGCGCGGACGGGCGTTCCTTGGCGATGATTTTTTCGAGGATGTCGAGCGTGAGCGGCTCGATGTAGGTGACGTCGGCGAACTCCGGATCGGTCATGATCGTGGCCGGGTTGGAGTTCACGAGGATGACCTTGTAACCCTCCTCTTTGAGCGCCTTGCACGCCTGGGTGCCGGAGTAGTCGAACTCGCAAGCTTGGCCGATGATGATGGGGCCGGCGCCGATGATCAGGATGGACGAGAGGTCGGAGCGTTTGGGCATGGGCGTGAGCGGCGCGAGGTTTGGGACGCGCGGATGGCGGCGCAAGCGGGAAAAGATTTGCGCGCAAAGGGCTCGCTCGGAGGCCGGCTGCGCGTCACATTTTCCTCAAACCCGAAAGAAATCCGCACCATCGGCGGGCCGGGACGCCTGCCGCTACGCCGGTCGTCAGCCCAGCCGCAGGATGTCGATGCCGAGGATCTGCGCGGCCTTGGCGCGGTCGCCGCCGCAGGCCTGGAGGACGCGGGCGATATATTGTTTTTCCTGCCCGGCGAGATAGTCGCCCAGCGACGGCCAGTGCTTGAGTTCATGCACGCGCAACGGGAGCTGCGCCGTCGTGACGACACGAGTGTCGGTCGTC
>JACQFT010000035.1 GCA_016199925.1 Opitutia bacterium
CGCGGCTGATTTTCTCACAGGCGTTCCGCCGACCGGCAGAACGCCTGTTCTTTTGCAGGGCCGGCGCTTGTCGCCGTGCCTTCGCTCGGAGGCGTTGCGGCGCGCCGCCCCGCTGCCGCCAAGGCTATGGCGGGCAAGCAAGCGGCGGCCCTACTTTCCGAATCGGAACTGTAGGAGCGGCTTTATGCCGCGATGCTTGAACCGAATCGGGGCATTCCGCCGTCGCTAAAGCTATGGCGGACAAGAAAGCCCCTTCTACAGTTTCCCGAGCTCCTTCACCAGCGCCTTGAAATCCTTCGGCAACGGCGCGGTCATGTCCATCACCTTGCCGTTCACCGGATGCGTGAACACGAGGTGCTCGGCGTGCAGCATCATGCGCGGGACTTCGGGCATTCCTTCGACCGGCTTCCAACCGTAGGTCGCGTCACCGAGCACCGGGTGGCCGATTGATTTCAAGTGCACGCGAATCTGATGCGTGCGCCCCGTGTGGATGCGACAACGCACGAGCGCCGCGCGGTCGCCAAAATTTTTCTCCACGGTCCAGTCGGTGCGCGACGGCCGCCCACCCTCGCCGACCGTCATGCGGTGACGGTGCACGGGATGCCGGCTGATCGCGCGGTCAATGGTGCCGCTCGCTGTCTTCGGCACGCCGGTGACGAGCGTCACGTATTCCTTCGTCAACGTGCGCGACGCGAACTGGTCCGCGAGCGCGCGGTGCGCCGCGTCGTTCTTCGCCACGACGAGCAGCCCCGTCGTCTCCTTGTCGATGCGGTGCACGATACCGGGCCGCTCGACGCCGCCGATGCCGCTCAGCGAGCCCGCGCAGTGCGCGAGCAGCGCGTGAACGAGCGTGTCGTCGCCGGTGTTGTTGCCCGGATGCACCACCATGCCCGCCGCCTTGTTGAGCACGACCAGGTGCCGGTCCTCGAAGATCACCTCGAGCGGGATCTCCACCGGCTTCAGCGCGGTGGGCGTCGTGTCCGGCATCGAGAACGAAATCGTTTCGCCCACCTCCACGTGGTCGTTCTGTTCCAGCACGCGGTCGCCGCGTCGCACGAGGCCGGCCTCGAGCGCGCGCTGAATCGCGCCGCGGCTGTGCTCCGGGAAGGCTTTGGCGAGCACTTTGTCGATGCGGTCGCGGCGCGTGCCGGGCGGGATGAGGTAGGTGGTGGCAGACAAGCGCGCCCAACGTGACGCGCCCCTCCACCGCGCGCAAGCATGGGAAGCGGCGCGGCCGCCGCCAGGCGCGGCATTCCGGCTTGCTCGCGCAAAGAGTCCCTCCGTCGTTGGGCAGCGTGCTTGCGCGTGCCAAACCGCGCTCGCCGGCGAGCTGGCCCACACAATCGAACCCGAAAGCCGCGTGCCTCGGCGACGGGACGGAAGCAACCCGGCAATCGGGCGGACGGACGGGAAGGTGCGGCCGTTGTTGTTTCGGCTCCCCGCTCGGGAGGGATGGACGACCGGTGGCCGGCGGATCCACCCGCGGATTTGCGCCGGGATACGATCCGCTCGTCGTGCGCGCACCGGCACGCCACCGGTCCCGGGAGCGTGACCCCAACCCTGCGCAGATCACGCCCCAAAAAACTCCGCCCTGAAAAGTCGAAAGCGATCCGGGCCGGGCGGGCTCCCAACCTCAGGCGCCCCACAACGGCGCGGGATATTCTCCGGCGGCGGTCAGGGCGCCGATGGCGTCGCGCGCGGCGGCGAGGTCCTCGCGATAGGTGAGCCCGAACCACGCGTCCTCGCTGGGCAGCAGCGCGATCTCGGCCTCGCCGCGCTCGTTGAGCGCGCTGAGCGTCGTCGGCAAATAGAATTCCGCCTTCGGGTCGCTCCCGCTCTGCGCGAGAAACTCGTGGAACAGCCGCTCCAATTGCGCGAACACCGCCGGCGTGAAACCCCAGAAATTCATCGAGACGATTTCCGCGCCTGTCAGCCGATGCACGCGGGAGGCGTCGTCGGTGTAGCGCGCGCCGTCGTCCTGTTTTTCAATCTTGGTGATCTCGGTGATGCTCCGCAGCCGGCCGCGGGCGTCGGTCGCGCACAAGCCGCGGCTCACGGCGCCATGCTCGGAGAGCGTCTGCTTCAGCGGGTAGCCGACCATCGCGTAGGCGGGCTTGGCGCCGATGGCAGTCGAGCGAAAGTGCGTGGCGAGCTTCCGGTAACCCGCCGCGCCGTAGAAATCGTCAGCGTTGATCACGGCGAACGGCCCGCGCACGGCGGGCTGTGCCGCGAGCACGGCGTGGCCGGTGCCCCATGGTTTCGAGCGGCCCGACGGAGCCGCGAAACCTGACGGCAACGTGGCGAGATCCTGAAATACGTAGTGCACATCCATCCGAGATTCGAGCCGACGCCCGATGCTCGCGCGAAAGTCGGCTTCGATGTCCTTGCGAATCACGAGCACGAGTCGGCCGAAGCCAAGACCTTTCGCCTCGCCGGCCCGCAGCGCGTCGAACGCCGAATATTCGATGATGAGTTCGCCGTGCGGCCCGACCGGCTGCACCTGCTTGAGGCCGCCGAAGCGGCTGCCCATGCCGGCGGCGAGGATGACGAGATCGTAAGACGAGTTGGCCACGGGTTACACGGATGAACAGAGCGCGGCGGAGCCGCAACCAAACTCGAACTCGAAGTCTTTTCACAGAAGGCAACGAAGAGCGTGGCAGAAAACAAAAGTCGCGGCCGAGAGCGGCACCTGTTCGCGAGCCGGTCGTTCCCTCGACGGTTTAGGAGCCAAGGTTTTCTGGTTTGCCCGCGCTAACGGTTCCCGTGGGTCAGCGCGCTTGCACGCTGGTCCACCCTTGTGAAACCAAACCGGCAAGCCGTGGTTAAGGAGCGGTTGAGAGAAAAATCTTGTGGATTTCGATGGAAAATTGTGTCTTCTCCGACGTTCTGCCCGTGCCAGGGTAGCTCAGTGGTAGAGCAGAGGACTCATAAGCCTTTGGTCGCGGGTTCAATCCCCGCCCCTGGCGCCGCCGCGCCCGGTCCGAACGACCTCACCGTCAAGCATCCCGTGCCGGCCAATGTCCAGACGATCCTCGACCGCGCGTGCATGGACTGCCACTCGAACCACACGCGTTACCCGTGGTATGCCGAGGTGCAGCCCGTCCGCTGGTGGCTCGACCTCGACATCGCCGACGGCAAGCGTCACCTCAACTTCTCCGACTACGGAGCCTACAGCGTCAAGCGCGCGACCAAGAAAGCCGAGGAGATCGGCAGCGAGGTGCGGGAGCACGAGATGCCGCCTATGACCTATTCGTGGATGCATCCGGGGGCGCGCCTCACGCCCGAGGAGATCCGTCTGCTCAGCGACTGGTCGGCCCGGCTGCGCGACGAACTCGGCGCCCCCAAACCCTGAAGCGGCCGCTCGCGCACCGCGGGGCGAGGCAGCCGCAGCGTGAGGTCGAGACTTCTTGCCCAACAAACAAAGCCGTGTGCCAACCCGCAGGCGCGATCTGGCGGCCCGTTCAAACGTCATCGGGGCCAAGCCAGCGGAAATAGACGATGACGAATTTCCGGCCGAGGCCGTCGGGCGCGGGATCGGGTGTGCGCTGGACGATGGCTTCGCAGTAGGCGGTGCTTTCAATAGTCGGATTCGCTGGATCACTCGCAGGGTTTGTCGCGTCGCCATAAGCGCGGATGCGAAAGGTGTCGGAGCGCACCGTCAGCATCGGGCTCAGAACTCCCATCACTGAGACGCCAGTCGGCGGACCGGCTGATGGAAGCACAGAGGCCAGATAGGTGCCAAACGCCGCAATGCTTGTGAATGGTCCTTTCGCCGGCTTCCCGGTTCCAGTGGCCACAGTATTGACTGCGCTCGTCAGTCTTCCGGCGGTGCTAAACTTTGCAGCACCAGGAGCATTGTTATATGACTCGAACAATGCGCGCCAGACGGGAACCGACGTAGTGTTAACATTCACTTTTCCGCCCTCCAGTTGCGCGCCTGCTGCGGGAACTGAAAGGTGCGACAGTGTCACGTGATGGAAACTGTCATGGAGATTCGCGGCGGTCAGGTTTTTGCCGGCGGCGTAGGCGAGGTTTGGTGCCTGCTCGAAAGAGACTATTTTTTTCGCGTTCTCAGAGTCGAATTGCTGAAACGCAATGGTCATGCGGGCGATGTTCAACGGCGTGCTCGGTGCCGAAATCGTCACGGCGCCGGTAAAGGAGAACCGCGATGGCACGGTGGAACTCACTTTGCATCCCTCGTCGCCGACCCAATAGGCGTAATTTCCCACGACGAGAAAGTTGCCGCTCGCATCCGGCACACTGAGCGGAACCTTGCCGGCATCGACATATTCTTCGTCGGCGTATGCCGTCAAAGACAACGGTTTGGGACCGACGCTTTTTGCCTCAACCAGTTGGATGACGGGCAAAGTCCCGAGACTGGGAGTGTCCAACATCAAAGCTCCGGAGGTCAGCCAACCGAGGAAAGTGCCACTGGCGTCCCATACGCCGCACCACTGACGAAACTGCGACGCGGGCGTTTCTCCGGCAATCCCGGCCATTCCCGTGGCGCGCGCGTTTGGGCCGGCCAGTCTCTGCAAATCTCCTAGCGCCACGCTCAGCCCGAGCAGCGCGTTCTGCCGTGCCTGGGTTTGATAGGTGACGGTGGCGGAAATCTGACTGCTAAACCGGACAAGGATCGACAGCGCGAGCAGGGCGAGCACGAGCAGAGCCACCAGCGCGAGGGTGATCACCAACGCAAACGCGGTCTGGCTTCTTGGCAAACCGTTGTTCACAGCGCACCGCCCTTGACGACGACGCGGCGGACAAACACCTGCGAGTGCTTTTCGGCGATCCCCCACCACCAGGCGGCGTCATCGGAAAAACTGGCCGGGCGCGGCCCGAGCCGTCCCGACTCCAGCGCTTCGATCAGGGTGGCGCCCTCTTCCGAGAGAACCCGCAGCATCAGGTCGGCAGCGTCCGGGAATCGGGAGTCGTCAACGGCGCTGTTACCCGTCGCAACGTGCGAACGGTCGCCAACGCCGCCCGGATAGATTCTCACGAGGGTCCCGAGCTCGTTTCGCTTGTAGAGCCAGCACCCGAAATCGACAATATTTGAGGCCAGTAAGCTGGCGTGTCCCGGATTCATCACGTTGCGCGGATCGCGCGACCGAGCCGAAGAATTGTCGTAGGGACTGTTGTCGGCGCTCGCGTAGTTCGGGCTGGTGACAGCGTAGCCTAGCGCGAACGTGTCCGCAGCACTGACCGCGGTCCGGTAGAGCCCGTAGCGGGCGGGCGCCGGATTCGCGGCCGTCGGGTCGCCGACGACCGGGCGCCTCACCACCTGATAGGCCAAAAGCGCCGGAACCGAGCCGCCCGACTCGACGTTCGTCCCGACGAATCGCAGCCAGATGCCGGACAACCCAAACCGCGCCTCGCCGATGGTGCTGCCGCCCGCCGCACCCGCCGGCGGCAGTGGCAGCAAGCTGCCGCCCGAGTCGGGCTTCATGACGGCCGGGGCCATCAGCCAGCCGTGGTTGGCAAGGCCGACTTTCGTGTCAACGATCTCGGCGGCCAGCCATTCGGTCGCATCGCGGCGGTGAATCGCCGACTGCAGGTCAAGTTCGAGCGCGGCGAAAACCAAATTGGCCGCCACCGTCTGAGTTTGGCGGTCCTGGGTGCGCCGCCAGAGGGAAAGCACGTTGACCGTGACCGCGAGCATGAGCCCGGCGAGCGCGAGGGTGATGACCACCGCGACGAGCAGCTCCAGCAACGTAAACGCCGAGGTTTGTCTCCAACGGTTCATTCGCGATGGGTCCGATACCCCGGAGCTTGCTCCGGCTCGGTTTGGGTGGAGGGACCGGCTCCGTCCGGTCCGCGAATTGCGAAAAGACGGACGACACGGAGATCGTCCCTCCAAGGCGAAGCGACGGTCGTGAGTTGCATGGGGATTGGTCGAATGCCTCGGGGCTTGCCCCGAGGATGTTTACTGGTTGATCGCCGCGGTGAACGTCAGTTGGCTCCGGTCCGCCAGAGGAGTGACCAGTGCGACGGAGGACCCGGAGGTCCCGGTTTGGTAGGGCCATGAAACCCGCGCATAAGTCGCGACGAACGTCGTTGCCGCGTCGAAGCGCAGCGGGCCCGAGGGAAACCGCCAGCACTCCACCAGAAAATATTGATCCGCCGCCGCGAGTGCCGCGCCGGCCGCCGGAGCGGACACCGAGTGCAGCCGCGATCCGTCCCGGTTCGCGACAAACCGCATCCCGTCGGCCAACGGTGCTGCCATTTCGGGCAGACTGGTGGCGAATGCGGTGAACCGACCATCAGCCAGCCGCGCCAGTTCAGCACGGAGGTGATCGGGCAATTGCTGCGCCACGAGTGCATCGGCCGAGGAAACAGCTTGCCGAGTCAGCGCGGGAATCAGAGCAAGAACGACTGCTACCGTGGTCGCGAAGACGCCGACAGCGATCACCACCTCGACCAGAGAGAACGCGATTGTCCGACGGCGGCTCATGCTCAAAAAGCGGCTCGGTCGTTGAGCAGGGCCGGCACGCCGTAGGCGCTGAGCGAAAGTCCGCGCACGCTCTGAGGGCTAGTCAACTGCACCGGAGAGTCGCCGGTCGCGTATGAGCCGGGGGCGCGAACCACTCCGAGCGCCAGCACCAAGGTTCCTTTCGGCGGGAATCCTCCGGCCAAGGGAGCCAACGTGCCGTTCGCGGTGAAAGCGACGCCGGTCCAGGTTTGAGCCACAGTCTCGCCCTCCAGTGTCACAGAAATACTCTGTCCGCTGAACAAGTCGGAGACCAAGTCGGCGGCGGGCGCGGAAGTTTTCTTCCAATCCGCAGCGACTGCCACCAGTCCATTGGCCAGAGTCAGCGACGACGGCATCGCATAGACACTCTCGGGCAACGAAGTCATCTCGATGGTGTCCCAGTTCGCCGGGCTCGGACCGGACTGACGCGCGAGCTGCATTACGATCAGACGGAGGAAGCGGCTCGCGGGCGCCGCCGCCGCATCGGCCTGCACCAACAGGCGGGTCTTCCGTCCGGTCGCCAACGCTTTGGTGCGCGCAGCCGTCACCAAATTGGCGAGCATCGCCTGGCCCGACTGGAGCGAAGTAGATTTTCCGCCCCGACCGATTCCGCTCACGAGAAACGCCGTCAGACCCGCGATCAGGCCGATGACGACGAGCAGCTCCAGAAGGGAAAACCCCCGCCCGAGTGATCGACGCGATACCATGTCTGACGAAAGATCGCTCATGCCGCTCATTTCCAACTGAAGATAAAGTCCGGTGCGGCGACCGTCGAAAGCGGTGACGGCGCATAGAAGATGATGCCGGCGCGGATGCCCGTGGCCGGGATGTCGGCGACGGCCGGCTTGACGCCGGAGACGAGCGGAAACCCGCCCGGGTAGTCCACGGTGTTGACAACGCCGTCGAGATTTTTGTCCACGAGCACGGCGATCTCCGTGTTGTCGAACGCATCGCGGATCAGGGTCGGCGCGGGTGCGGCGGAGTCGGTGAAGTCGGACTCGCTGAAGGAGTAGAAGGAAATGAGCTTCTCGTTTTGCGAACTGACCGCGGCACTCGGAACGGATCCGTCGCGTCTCTTGCCGGCGAGAATGTCGTGAAACAAGTGATCGGTCGCGGTGCCCGCGCCAGCTCCGCCATTGACTAGGTTCGAGGCGTGAAAGGCGGGATAATAACCGTATTCGCTGCGGAAGCCTTCGATGGCGGCGGCCCATTGGCTGAATTGCACGCGGGTCTTGGACTTGTTGGCGGCGCGGCGGGCTCCGGTAACGCTGGGGAAAATCAACGCGGCGAGGATGCCGATGATGGCGATGACGGTGAGGAGTTCGAGGAGTGAAAACCCGCGGCGAGGGCGCCCGGTGCTGAAAACTGTAGGAGCGGCTTTAGGCCGCGATGGCTTGCTGAAATCGCGGCGTAAAGCCGCTCCTACACCCAAACCAATCGGTGCAAGCAAGGAGACTGGTCGGTCCGCACGCAGATTGGCGGGATAGTTCGTAGTCATCAGTTGCGGTTGGCGTAGAGGTTGTCGGCGTTGTTGGCGGCGGTGTCGTTTATGAGGCCGGTAGCGGGCAAGGCCGTTAACAGTCCGTCGGGGCCGGGCGAATAGAGGACAAAGCTGCTGTTGGTCCAGCCGCTGGCCGTAGTGTTGAAAGCGTAGGCGTAGGGATGGTCCCACGGGTCGATGAGCACGGCGGTATTGTTGGTGAACGGATCAACGGGCACAGTCGGAGTCGCCGGCAGGGCGATGACGAACTTGGCTGACTCGATGAGCGCGCGGCCGGCGATGACCGGACTCGCGGGTAGGGGTCCGAGTTTGCCGAGGAGCGATTGGAGCAAGCGCGCGGAATCGGCGGTCTGCGGGTAGTCGCCGTATTGGCTCTTGTAGGCTTCGAGGGCGGTGGAGAGCGCGGCCATCTCAGCTTTCGCGCGGGCGATCTTGCCGCTTTCGGACGCGCGCCGCCCTACTCCGAGCACGATGCCGGAGAGGATCGCGATGATGCCGATGACGACGAGGAGTTCTAAAAGCGTGAAGGCACGGCGGGTGCCGCGCCGAAGTGGCAAGTGACATGTGACAAGTGACAAGTCAGAGGTGCGGACTGCGGGCGTCACTGGCGAGACGGGCATGGGGGAATGAGAAAGACGTGCTGGCGAAACGGCAACCTTGGTTTGGCGGGGGAGCGGAGTGTTTACAAAAGGGGAACGAAGGAAACGAAGAGTTCGGAATTGACCACAGATTTCACGGATCAATACCGATGGGCAGAAACAAAATCAGACGATCATCGTTCTGGGATTTGAACAGAAGGGCGCGAAGAGAACGAAGAGTTCGGTCTGATACGGAAACTTCGTTACCTTTGTTTCCTTCTGTGAAAATAGATCATCAGGCGGTCCGCGGGGACCAGCCTTTGCCAAGGTTATGGCTGGCAGGCGCGGCCCTCCGCGTAGAAAATAGTAGACGGGATTTGGAAATCCCGCCCTACAACGATCCGCCGAACTATCGCGGCGTAAAGCCGCTCCTACAGGTTGGAAGGAAACGCAGCGCTCACTCGTCGTCGGATTTGAGGGCGGCGAGGACGGAGAAGTCTTCGAGCGTCGTAGTGTCGCCCTTGATTTCTCCGCCGCCGGCGAGTTCCTTGAGGATGCGGCGCATGATTTTTCCGCTGCGCGTCTTCGGCAGGCCGGCGGCGAAGCGGATGGAGTCGGGTTTCGCGAGCGAGCCGATTTCTTTGCCGACGTGGTTGCGGAGCGCTTCCTTGAGTTCGTCGGTGGGAGCCTGGCCGGTCTTGAGCGTGACGAAGCAGACGAGCGCGGAGCCTTTGATTTCGTCGGGGCGGCCGACGGCGGCGGCCTCGGCGACGGACGGATGCGACACGAGCGCGCTCTCGACTTCGGCGGTGCCGATGCGGTGGCCGGAGACGTTGAGCACGTCGTCGATGCGGCCGACGACCCAGAGGTAGCCGTCCTTGTCCTTGCGCGCGCCGTCGCCGCAGAAGTAGAGACCGGGAAGTTCGCTCCAATACTGCTGCTTGTAACGGGCGTCGTCGCCCCAGAGCGTGCGGAGCATCGAGGGCCACGGTTGCATGAGGAAGAGTTTGCCACCGGCGTTGGGCGGGACTTCGGTGCCTTGCTCGTCGAGGACTTTCGGCACGACGCCAAAGAACGGCAGCGTGCAGGAGCCGGGCTTGGTCGGCACGGCGCCGGGAATCGGCGTGACCATCATGCAGCCGGTTTCGGTCTGCCACCAGGTGTCGACGATGGGGCAGCGTTTCTTGCCGATGAGTTCGTGATACCACATCCACGCCTCGGGATTGATGGGCTCGCCGACGGTGCCGAGGAGGCGGAGCGAGCGGAGGCTGTGGCGCTTCACGTAGTCGTCGCCCCAGCGCATGAAGGAGCGGATGGCGGTGGGCGCGGTGTAGAAAATAGTGACGCCGTGCCGGTCGATGATCTGCCAGAAGCGGTCGGGCTCGGGCTGGTTGGGTGCGCCTTCATACATGAGCACGGTGGCGCCGCAGCTCAGCGGACCGTAAACGACGTAGCTGTGGCCGGTGACCCAACCGATGTCGGCGGTGCACCAATAGACATCGCTTTCCTTGAGGTCGAAAACGTAGTGCGCCGACATCGTGACGCCGAGCAGGTAGCCGGCGGTGGTGTGGAGCACGCCCTTCGGTTTTCCAGTGGAGCCGGAGGTGTAGAGAATGAACAACGGAGTCTCGCTCTCGTGGGCCTTGGCTTTGTGCTGCGTCGAGGCCGTGGCCATGACGTCGTGCCACCACCGGTCGCGGCCTTCGGCCATGGCGACCTCGTTGCCGGTGCGCTTGAGCACGATGACGTGCTCGACGGTCGGCGTGGCGGAGAGGGCGCGGTCGACGTTGGGTTTGAGCTCGACGATCTTGCCGCGACGGAAACCGCCGTCGGCGGTGATGACGAGCTTGGCCTGGCAATCGTTGACGCGATCCTTGATCGCCTCGGAGCTGAAGCCGCCGAAGATGACGGTGTGGATCACGCCGAGCCGCGCGCACGCGAGCATGGCGACGGCCGCCTCCGGAACCATGGGCAGGTAGATGGCGGCGCGGTCGCCTTTCTTGAGGCCGAGAGAGTCGAGGACGTTGGCGAATTTGCAAACCTCGCGGTGGAGCTGCGCGTAGGTGATCGTGCGCACATCGCCGGGCTCGCCCTCAAAAATAATTGCGGCCTTGTTGGCGCGCGGGCCGGCGAGGTGCCGGTCGAGGCAGTTCTCGGCGACGTTCAACCGACCGCCCGAGAACCACTTGGCGTGGGGCGCCTTCCATTTCAGGACCGACCCGAAGGACTTGCGCCACGCGAGGAATTTCTTCGCTTCCCGGCCCCAGAACCGTTCTGGAGCGTTGACAGACTCCCGGTAAAGCCTTTGGTAGCTCGCGAAGCTGCCAAGGTTCGCTTGGCTCTTGAACTGGGTGGAGGGCTTGAAAACACGACTCTCCCGGGACACTGAGGTTATCGTTTGATCCGTCACTAGTTTCTCCTTGTTTGAGGGTGGAACTGAATGCGTTCGTAAATGCGCCCGATGGATTCAGCGGTCAAGTCTCGGCAGCTGACCAACCCTGTCTTGTATGGATAAAGAAAATCAGCCGGCCGCCGCTCCCGCGTCGCCCCCGGTCTCCGCCCCGCCTCCGGTTCCGCCGGAAAACACCATCCGCGTCGAGGGTATCCTCGACATCGACAACAGCCGCAACGGCCAGTTGCTCGACCTCGCGCGCTTCGGCAAACGCCGCCCCACCGACCCGTTCGTCCCCCGCGAACTCATCCGGCGTTTTCACCTGCAACAGGGCAGCATCATCACCGCCAGCGCGACGCCCGACGACCGCTACCCGAATCCGAAAATCCGGTTCATCGAAAAGGTCGACGGGCTCGACGTGGACGAGCGCCGCCGCAAAGCGGAGTTCATGAATCTCACGACCGTCACGCCCGACAAGATGCTGAAGCTCGAGATGAAGGACGGTCGCATGACGACCCGCGTCATCGACCTTTTTTGCCCGATCGGCAAAGGCACGCGCGGCCTCATCGTCGCCCCGCCCCGCACCGGCAAGACCACCATGCTGCGCGACATCGCGCTCGGCGTGCTGGAAAACAACCCGAGCTGCCACGTCATGATTCTCCTCGTGGACGAGCGCCCGGAGGAAGTCACCGATTTCAAACGCAACGTGCCCGCCGAAGTCTGGGCCTCCTCGAACGACGAGGTCGTCGAGAGCCATTTGCGCGTCGCCGATCTCTGTATCGAGCGCGCCAAGCGCCTCGTCGAGGTCGGCAAGGATGTCGTCATCCTCCTCGACTCCCTCACCCGGCTGGCCCGCGCGCACAACACCGCCAAGAATTCCGGCCGCACCGGCACCGGCGGCCTCGATGTCCGCGCTCTGGAAAAACCGCGCCAGCTCTTCGCCTCGGCGCGCAACACCGAGGACGGCGGCAGCCTCACCATCATCGCCTCCATCCTCGTCGAGACCGGCAGCCGCATCGACGACGTGATCTTCCAGGAATTCAAGGGCACGGGCAACATGGAGCTCGTCCTCGACCGCAAGGCGGCCGAGATGCGCATCTGGCCCGCGGTGAACATCGCCTCCTCCGGCACCCGCAAGGAGGAGCTGCTGCTCGAGCCGAAGAAGCTCGAAGGCATCCATTTCTTCCGCCGCGCCCTCGTGCAGCAGAAAATCGAGGAGGCCACCGACACCATGGTCACCCGCCTCGGGAAAACCAAAACCAACGACGAGTTCCTCAAACTCATCGCCCGCTGAAGTTCGCTCTTGCCCGCTTTTCGCTTCTCCAACCACACTCACCCTCCGCTGAATGAATAGCTTTTCCGAGCAATGCCTCGATATGGCCCGGTCCCTCCTGGGGCACAACCTCGATTCGATCAATCCTGACGGCACCATCACGCCGATGCCCGGCGAGAATCCCCGCCCCGACGAGCCCGGCCACGTGGCCTTCGCGCTCGGCGAGTATTACCGCGCCACCGGCGAGACCACCCTCAAGGGCTACGACCTCATCGACCTCACCGCCCGCTGCGTCACCGCGCAGGCCTTCACCGAGCCGCCCGCCGAAAACGGCCTCGCCTACGCCGCGCTCGGCCTCCTCTCCTTCGGTCCCTCCAAGGAACGCAATGCCGTCTGGGAACGCCTCGTCGAGGAGACGCGCGAGCGGCTCGACAAGCTCATGCTCACGCGGAGCGACTACGACAATTACTGGCAGGCCTTCAACATCGCCAAGGCCGTCTGCCGTTACAGCTTCGGCCTCTCCAAGAAAGACGAAACCTCGCGCCTCATCGAGCGCCTGGTCGAGCGCATCGAGCAGACCAGCTCCTACGGATTTTTTGACGACGCCGAGAAAGGCTTCGGCGGCCACTTCAATCTCTACGGCGTGATGACCCTCGTGTTCGTCCGCTCCGCCCTCTCGCTCCACGCCAATGCCGCGCTGCGCGAGCGCAAGCTCCCCACCCTCCGCACTTACGCCGAGAAATACATCAAGATGATGCCCGACCTCGTCCGCGGCGACGGCCTCGGGTGGGCCAACGGTCGCGCCGCCGGCGCCTACGGGCAGATGCACTGCATCACGATCATCCTGCAAGGCATGCGCGACGGCTGGATTCCCGACGAGCAAAAGAACAAGTATTACGACATCCTCCGCCGCCTGTTCTATTTCTTTTTCCAAACCTACCTCGACCAGGAGCACGGCTACCTCGTCGTCCGCGACGACGAACGCACCGCCTACGCCTCCCACACGACGCGCATGGCCAACTTCGACGCCGCCCGCTACCTCTGCCAGTGGTCGCGCCTCGCGAAGACCGTCCACATGCCCGACGCCGTCAAGGTCGATCCGGTCCGCACGAGCGGCCGCTTCGTCATCTACGACAAGAGCAACCGCAAGGAACAGGGCGTGTTCCTTTACCGCGACGCGGAATCCGGCCTGCACGTGCAGCTCCCGCTCGTCAGCTCCGGCGGCGTCTCCACGGCCGACAGCCTGCCGTTCCCCCACAGCCCCGGCGTCTTCGACTGGCCGAACAACGTCTATCTGCCCGTCATGGTGCCGGAGCTCACGTTCGGCGAGAACGTCTGCCTCCCCGCCTTCTACGGCCAGAAATGCGTCACCGGCCTCGGCCTGAAAAACTCCTTCTATTTCCGCTACGAGCAACCCGAGCTCATCAACACCAAGGAGGAACTCGTGCGCGGCCTCGGCAACGTGAAAGTCCAGTGGACGTTTACCGGCGCCAAAGTCAGCGCCGAGTTCGCCTACACGGTGAAGAGCCAGGTGCAACTCGACAAATTTCGCCTCGCCATCGTCATCGGCGCGCCGCACTCGCGCTACCGCCTCGGCTCCTCGCCGACGCTCGGGCCCGCCGGCCACCGCTGCACGGTGCTCAAGGACGACTTCCACGCCAACTGGCTCGAGACCGAGGTCGTCAGCGCCGACCCCGCCTACCGCACCAACTACGGCAAGCTCCACTACGTCCAGATGTTCGTGCGCGACCACCCGCTCATCATGCGTCCCGGCCAGGTCTACCGCCTCGCGGTCAGCTTCGAGCCGGACATCGCGATGGTGGAGAACTGAGCGCCGCCGCTCTCGCGAAGCCCCGCAGAGCGTTCGCCCCGCCGCCGGCCGGACCAGCCCCGGGCGGGCCGCGGCCGTTGCGGGAACAAATTTTGCCCTCCATCACTCTCCGGTTAAGTTAATTCTGCGTCACGACCCGCTTCCGGCTGGTTCCCGCCGCTTCCCTCGCTAACTTCCCGCTCCGTCCATGAGCCCCGTCAAGCGCCTCAAAAAATCCACGAAGATCACCGCCAAAGCCGGCAAGGTGATCGCGCGCACGGCGTCGGGCGCCGCCCCGAGTCTCGTCTATTTCAACCGCGAGCTGAGCGGCCTCGCCTTCAACCGCCGCGTGCTCGACCAGGCGACCAGCGCCGCCAACCCGCTCCTCGAACGCGTCAAGTTCCTCGCCATCCTCAGCTCCAACCTCGACGAGTTCTTCGAGATCCGCGTCGCCGGCCTCATGCAACAGGTCGACGCCCAGACGACCGAGCCGAGCCTCGACGGCCTGAGCGCCCGCGACCAACTCCGCAAAATCCACAGCGGCGTGAACGCGCTGGTGAAGGACCAGTATCGCTGCTGGCAGGAGCAGCTCGCCCCCGCCCTCGAGCAGGAAGGCATCGTCTTCAAGTCCGCCGCGCAGCTCACCGACAGCGAACGCGCGTGGGCGCAGAAGTTCTTCACCGCCCACGTGCAGCCCGTGCTCACGCCGCTCGCGATCGACCAACTGCACCCGTTCCCGCAGATCGGCAACAAGACGCTCAACGTCCTCGTCTCGCTCGACAATCCCGAGACGCCCGACCAGGAAGCCCTCATCGCGATCCTCCCGGTGCCGAACATCCTCCCGCGCATCGTCCACCTCGAGCCCGCCCAGCCCGGCCCGCACCGCCACATTTTCCTCAGCGAGATCATCAAGCTCTTCGCCGTCGAACTCTTCCCCGGCTACCGCGTCAACAGCGCCCACGCCTTCCGCGTCACCCGCAACAGCGACCTCTACATCGACGAGGAGGAAGTCGAGAACCTCCTCAAACGCATCGAGGACGAACTGCGCAACCTGCGCCGCGGCGCCGCCGTGCGCCTCGAAATCGAAGCCGGCGTCGACGAGACGCTCTTCGACGTGCTCTGCGGCCACCTCAATCTGCCGCGCGAATACGTCTTCCGCCTCGACGGGCCGCTCAATCTTCTCCGTCTCACCAGCCTCTACGACATCATCGACCGGCCCGACCTGAAATACGTCCCGTTCGCCCCGGTGGAGCTGCCGCAGCTCGCCGACCCGGCCAGGATTTTCGAGCGCATCCGCGAGAAAGACATCTTGCTCCAGCATCCCTACGAGTCGTTCACGCCCGTCGTGGATTTCGTCGAGCAGGCCGCGATCGACCCCGAGGTCTTCGCGATCAAGCAGACCCTCTACCGCACCAGCGGCGACTCGCCGATTGTCCGCGCCCTCATCGAGGCCTCGCGCAACGGCAAGCAGGTCACCGCGCTCGTCGAGCTGAAGGCGCGCTTCGACGAAGCCAACAACATCAAGTGGGCGAAGGAACTCGAGGAGGCCGGCGTCCACGTCGTTTACGGCCTCGTCGGCCACAAGACTCACTGCAAGTGCAGCCTCGTCGTCCGTCGCGAAGGCGACGGTCTCCGCCGCTACGCGCACCTCGGCACCGGCAACTACAACCCGAAGACCGCGCGCCTCTACACCGATTTCAGCCTGCTCACCTGCCGCGAGAACCTCACCGTCGAAGTCGCCGAGCTGTTCAACGCGCTCACCGGCTTCGGCCGCTCGCCCGTGTTCAAGCAGCTCCTCGTCGCGCCGTTCAACCTCCACTCGCGCCTGCAGGAGCTCATCGCCGCCGAGGCCGCCAACGCCGCCGCCGGCAAGCCCGCCCGCATCATCGCGAAGATGAACAAGCTCGTGGACAAGGTCACGATCGACAACCTCTACGCCGCCTCGCAGGCCGGCGTGAAAACCGACCTCCTCGTCCGCGGCACCTGCTGCCTCGTGCCCGGCATCAAGGGCCTCAGCGACAATATCCGCATCCGGAACATCGTCGGCCGCTTCCTCGAACACTCGCGCGTTTATTATTTTGAGACCGCCGGCCAGCCCCTGCTCTACTGCGGCAGCGCCGACTGGATGACGCGCAATTTCTTCCGCCGTGTCGAAGCCCTCTACCCCGTCGAGGACCCCGACCTCCGCCGCCGGCTGATCGACGACGTGTTCCCGGCCGAACTCCGCGACAACGTCGATGCCTGCGAGCTTCGCCCCGACGGCAGCTACGTGCCGCCGCCCCGCGCCGAAGGCGAAGCGCCCTTCTCCGCGCAGAAGTATTTCATGGCCGCGGCCGAGCAGCGCGCCGACGCCCAGATCGAAGTGGCCACGCCGTAGCGCTCGCCGGGTAGGGCCGGCCCTTGCGGCCGTGCCGAGACCTCTGAACCCGGTGCCCTGACCGGCGGCGGCTCTACGGGGCGCGAATTTTTCCGCCCAGCTACACGCGAATCTTACCCAGCAGCCGGTTGACCTTCGCCAACTCGAACCGGGTCGGATCGAAGTCGGCGCCGAACCAAGCGCGCATCTCTTCGTAGTCCGGATGCTGCGGATCGGCCAGCGCGGCGACCTTGGTCGCGTAACCCCAGACGCCGCCGGTGTCGTCGGGCGGCACCGCGCACACACCCTCCAAGCAGACCGCGCGGGCGGGACGCTGGGCCACCGGTTCGACTTTCTCCACTTTCACGTCGTGCAGCCAGCAGTCGCCAAAATCATACTCATAGACGAACGTCGCGCCCGCGCGCGACCCGAGGGCGGCCAGAGAAAAATCCGCCTCATCCAGTGCTTCCTCCCCGTCGAAGCCCCTCTCGAAGTCCGGCTCGCGGTAGATCGTCCGACCCTTCGCAAAGAGATGCAGGTGCGAATCCTCCCAGCCCATCACCGCTTGAAAGACGTCATGCAGGGCCGGCAGGCCGATGTCGCCGGGCACGACCACCCGCCGCCAGATGGACGGCGCGGAGCTGCGCAACGTGATTTTCAACTGCACGGTCTTGCCCGCCAGCGGGTCGGCGGGTGCGGCGCGACGGGGCGGCGGAGTTGAACGCGGTTTTTTCATCGGCGGGAAAAGAAGCGGCGATTCGCGGCCCGGTCAACTCTGGCAGTTTCTTCCCGAGCGGGCGGAACCGATCTAGGGCGCGGAGGCGGCGACCGCAGTTTCCGCCCTCGGCTTCGGCGTGCCGACGAGCACGCCAAGGTGTTCCTGGATGTTGCGGAAGAAGGTCTCGTCGAGCGTGCCGACCGGGATCTCGTAGAGCTGGTGGCTCCTCATGTGCTCAAAGAGCTGGCGCCCGCCGTCCTCGGTAAGGCCGCGCGGCTTGATGAGCTTCTTGCGCTCGAGCATGAGCGCGAGGAATTGCAGCAGCGGCGTGTTGGCGGCATTCGGCTCGTTCGCCGGGTCGGCGAGGGTGAGGAAAAGATTTTCGGCCGTCAGCTTGAGCGTGCGGTCGGCGTTCTCGTCGGCCCTGCGCTGTTTGAACTCCACCACCCAACGACAGTAGATAAACGCCGGCGGCATGAACTTGCCGTCCTCTGCCTCGAGCAAGTCGCGCCGGGCGACTTCCCCGCTCGCCTCGCGCACCAGATAGCTGACCACCCGGTCGCCCTCAGCGAAGACGCGGGACGACACGAAGCATTGCGCGGCGATCGGGTGAAGTGTGAGCTCCATGGCTGTTTCTTGTTTACCCTCCGGGGCATTGAACGCTAGCAAATTTGCCACCTACCATGACCGGCCGCCTTATCGCCATCGGAGACATCCATGGCTGCCACCGAGAATTTGAAGACCTGCTTGACGAACTCGAGCTGGAGAAGGACGACCGCCTGATCCTCCTCGGCGATCTCGTCAACCGCGGCCCGAACAGCGCGCGCGTCGTCGAACTCGCCCGCGAGCACGCGACAGTCTCGCTCCTCGGCAACCACGAACTGCGCCTGCTGAACTTCCGCAAGACCGACGATCCCACACACCTCAAGAAATACGACTACGAGACGCTCGACCAGCTCCGGGGCAAAGACTGGGATTATCTCGAGGCGATGCCCCTGACTTATGAGGACCTCGATACCGGAACGGTGTTCGTGCACGGCGGTTTCGTGCCCGACAAGCCGTGGCAGAAGCAGCCCGCGCGCATCGTCACCCGCGTGCAGGTGATCGACCGGAACGGCGAACCGCGCAAACGTTCCGAGGCGCCCGACGGCACGCACTGGTCGGAGCTGTGGCAGGGGCCGCCCTTCGTCGTTTACGGCCACACCCCCGGCGACGACGTTTCCCCGACGAAGTGGACCCTCGGCCTCGACACGGCCTGCTGCCTTGGCGGCTCGCTCACGGCCTACGTCCTGCCCGAGAAGCGCATCGTGCAGATCAAGGCGCGGGAGAAATACTACACGCCGTCGTAAGCGGCCACGCGGGGCCGCCGCCGCGGCCACGGCAGCGTCCGAAAGTTTCTCCCGGGTCCCTCAGTCCGTCGCGAGGCGCCGCGAAAACTCGCGCAACGCGTGCCAGTAACGCTCGCCGGCGAAGTCGACGAGGTCGTTGTGGTGCGCGCCATCGACCCAGAGATGCGACTTCGGGCCGGGCGCGGCGGCGGCGAGCGCTTCGCCATGCGCGAACGACACCACTTCGTCTTCGCGGCCATGCATGACGAGGATCGGGCATGTGAGGCGCGGGAGTTTGCGGAGATTCTCGAACTTGTCGAAAGGCACAAGGCGCCAGCGCGTCATCGTCCGGTAGGCGCTCATGAACGCCGACTGGAGCACCAAGCCGGCGACGCGCTCGTGCGCGGCGAGTTCGACCGCCGGACCGCCGCCGAGGGACCGGCCGTAGAGAATCGTGCGCGCGGGCGGGACGCGCAGCGTGTCTTGCAGGTAGCGCGCGGCCGTGTCCGTCGCCTCGTAGACGGCGGACTCCGACGGTGTGCCCGTGCTCAGTCCGTAGCCGGGATAGTCGACCGCGAAGACCGCGAACCCGCGCCGGTGCATCTCGTGCAGGAAAGGCTCGAGGTCGCCGAGATCTTCGGCGTTGCCGTGGAAAAACCAGAGCGTGTGCTTGGCCGCCGGGTTGGGCAGGTAGAGGGCGGCGAGCGAACCGCCCCCGACGCTCGGGATGCGGATCATGCCTTCCGGCGCGCGGCGCGAACCGTAGTCCGGCAAAAACATCAGGCGCCCCGAGACGAGATGGGCGATCGCCGTGAGGGCCGCTCCGGCTCCCAGCAACACGAGCGAGCGGACCAGCCAAGTCATGTTCGTCGCTCCCCGGGGTTCGCGGCGCGGCTCAACCGCCCGCCAGAGCGTCGCGCACGGCGGCGAGCACGTGGTCGCGCGGGATTTCGCGCTCGGTGCGGTCGGACATGTCGCGAATCTTCACGACACCATTGGCGAGTTCCTCGCTGCCGTAGATGAGCGCGAGCTTGGCGCCCGACTCGGCCGCGGCCTTGAACTGTTTGCCGAAGGCCAGCTCCTTGAACGGATATTCGACGCGGAAGCCGGCGGCACGCAGCGCCTGGATGTCGGCGAATGCTGCACTGCGCTCGGCCTCGCCGCCGATGACGGCGTAGAGATCGGGCGCGTTGACGAAAGACGGCATCAACCCGCGTTGTTCGAGCAGCAGGCCGGTCGTGACATCGCCAATGGCGAAGCCGACGGCCGGCAAATCGGGGCCGCCGAGTTTCTTGACGAGATTGTTGTAGCGCCCGCCGCCGGCGAGCGCGCGGAGGTCGCCTTTGCGGTCGAACGCCTCGAAGACGAAACCGGTGTAGTAGGCCAGCCCGCGCACGACGCTAAGATCAACTTGAACGAACTCTTTGAGACCCATCGCCTCCAACCCACCGAGGATTTTGCGCCAGTCGGCGAGGCGCGCATTGAGTTTAGATCTTGCCGTCTCCGTAACTACGAGAGCCACAAAATCTGCTGCGATTAAAGATTCGAGACGATTAAAGTCCCTTACTCCAAACATCGCTTTAATTTTTGTCATCGCTACAAAGTCCAGCTCCCCATGCGCCTCGGCGTAGCTCATGAAAGCGTCGTCGCCCATCTTCTCGTAGCGGTCGACGGCAGAAAGAATCGCGCGCGACTGCTCGTCGTTGAAGCCGAGCGCCTCGAGGTAGAAAAACCAAAGGTCGCGGTCGCTGAGGCGAACGTAGAAATCGTCTTTCGTGAGTCCGAAGCCGGCGAGGCACTGGATGAGCATCGCGATGAGCTCGATCTCCGCCTCGGGGCCGGGTTCGCCGAAGATGTCGCCGTTGAACTGGCTGAAGGCGCGGAGGCGGCCTTTCTGCGCGCGCTCGTAGCGGAAAAATTCGGCGACGCTGAACCACTTGATCGGCCGCTTGAGGGCGCCGGCGCGGGCGCCGACCAGGCGGCACACCGTCGGGGTCATCTCGGGGCGCAGCGAGACCTCGCGGCCGCCTTTGTCCTTAAAGCTGAAAAGCTGGCCCTCGATCTCCTCGCCCGACTTGGTCGTGTAGAGTTCCAGCGGCTCGAGCACGGGAGCGTCGTATTCCTGAAAGCCGAACGCGTGGGCGGTGTGGCGCCAGGCACGAAAGATGTGCTGACGACGGGAAAAATCCTCCGGGTAGAAATCCCGAAAGCCGGGGAGCGACTGAAACGTGGCCATGCCTCGCGTCGGCCGGCGCTCAGACCGCGGCCGGCGGGGGCGGATTGTTCCTGAGCTTGTCGAGGCTGAGGCTCTTGATCTTTTGCTTGAGGATCTTGCCGGACTTGAATTTGACGACGGCGCGCTCGGGGATGATGACCTCGGTCTCGGGCTTGTTGGGATTGCGGCCCACGCGGGCCTTGCGCACCTGAACCTCGAGCACGCCGAAGTTGCGCAACTCGACGTTGCGACCGGCGGCCAGCGCATCCATCACGATGTCGAGGGTCATTTGCACGGTGTCTTGAATCTGTTTCTGCGGGAATCCAGTCTTCTCGTAGATTTCCAGCACGATCTCGCGTTTGGTCAGGTTGGTTGACATGGCTTTGCGTGGGTTAAATTTTTCGGGGCCGTTGCGTGACAGCACAAATAATTCACTAGCCAGTGCTTGCGTCAATGGCAAAGCCGCGTAAGGGGTTCACCTTAAACATGCCCGATCCTGCCGCCGTCAACTCGATGTTCGCCCGCATAGCGGCGCGCTACGATGTGGCCAATCGCCTGCTGAGTGGCGGAGTGGATTCGTGGTGGCGCCAGCAGCTCGTGCGCGCCGTGCATGACGTGCGCCCGGCGGCGGTGCTCGACCTGGCGACGGGCAGTGGCGATGTGGCGTTCGCGCTCGCGGACGGTCTGCCGGGCGACGTGCGCCTCACCGCGATGGATTTTTGCCAGCCAATGCTCGGCGAAGCCATGCGGAAGCGCGGCGCGAGTCCGCGGCGGGCAAAGATCGAGTTCAAACAAGGCGACGGCATGGCGCTGCCGCTGCCGGACGCGGGTTTCGACGCGGTCACGATTTCGTTTGGCCTGCGCAACATGGCTGATCGCCACCAAGCCCTTGGCGAAATGCACCGCGTGCTGCGACCCGGCGGGCGGCTGTTCGTGTTGGAGTTTTCGCAACCGGCGGTGTGGTTCCGGCCGGTCTATTTCGCCTACCTCAAGTTCGTGCTGCCGTCGGTGGCCGGCGTGCTCACGGGGGATCGCGGCGCCTACGACTACCTTTGCGGATCAATCGAGAAATTCCCGAGCCGCGCCGCGCTGGCGGCGGAGATAAGGCGGGCGGGTTTCGCCCGCGTGACGGCCCGGCCGCTCACGGGCGGCATCGTGGCGCTGCACGAAGCATGCGGCTAGTTGAAGGATTTGCCGCAACCGCAGGTGCTCTGCGCGTTCGGATTCTTGATCTCAAACCCCTTCCCGTGGAGCCCGTCGTCGAAGTCCACGGTCGAGCCGTCGAGATAGGTGAGGCTCGCCTCGTCGATGAAAAGTTCGACCCCTTCGGATTCGAATTTCCGGTCCGCCGCTTTCGGCAGGTCGAGCGCCATGCCGTATTCCAAGCCCGAGCACCCGCCCGTCTCGACGAAGACGCGGAGCTTCTTCGCCGGGTCACCGAGTTCGGCGCGCATGGTCTGGACCTGGCGCGCGGCGCGGGGAGTGAGAGTGATCATGCGCGCACGGTAGGCGGCGGGGCGGGGTTGTCAATCGGAGCTCCGGAATTCACCCCAGGGCTGAAGCAAGAATCGTGCGCGAGCCTGTGCTGAGTTCTTGCCACGCGCCGCTTCGGCGTCTTTTCTGACCGCGTGGCTTCCCTGAAGCACATTTTCAACGAGCTCCACTACGAGCTGACCCGGAAGATATCCGAGGGCGGCATGGGCGTGGTTTATGAGGCCGAGCAACGCGGCTCGGGCAATTTCCGCAAGATCGTCGCGGTGAAACTCATTCGCGAGGAATACTCCAACATCGAGGAGTTCCAGAAAAATTTCATCGGCGAGGCGCGCCTCGTGGCCGACCTCATCCACTCCAACATCGTCCAGACCTACCACCTCGGCCAGATCGGCGGGCAGTATTTCATGACGATGGAATACGTGCGCGGCGTGAACCTGGAGCAGTTTCTCGACCGGCAGGCCGAGCTGAAGGTGCCGCTGCCGGTCGACCTCGCGGCGTTTATCGTGTCGCGCGTGTGCAGCGGCCTGACCTACGCCCACCAGAAGCGCGGCGCCGACGGCCGGCTGCTCGGCATCGTGCATCGCGACGTGAACCCGAAGAACATCATGATCGCCTTCGAGGGCGACGTGAAGCTGATGGACTTCGGCATCGCGAAGGCGCTGAACCTGATGTATAACGAGGAAGGTCAGGTGATCCCCGGCAAGGACGAGTATCTGTCCCCCGAGGGCGCGAGCTACGCCGTCACCGACGCGCGCTCCGACCTGTTTTCCCTCGGCATTGTGCTCACGGAGACGCTCCTCGGGAAAAATGTTTTCCGCGCCCCCAACCGCATGGAGTCGCGCCGCAACATCCTCACGATGCCGATCCCGAAGTTCGCCACGCTGCGGGAGGACATCGACCCGAAACTCGAAGCGATCATCCAGAAGGCGCTGCAACGCGACCGCGACCAGCGTTACCAAAACGCGTTCGAGATGATGACCGACCTTGAACTCTATCTCTACAGCGACCGCTACGGGCCCACGAACGAAAAACTCGCCGTCTATCTCCGGGAAATCTTTCCGCCCGACCAGCACGGTCGGGCCAAACTCGCGCCCACCCCACCCCAGTCCCGCGTCGCCACACTCGAAAGCCAGCGCTAGGTTCTTCCGCGCATGAGTGGCCCCGGTCTCCATCAGAGCTTCCACCAGAGGCAGGCCCAGCAGCTGGTCATGGCGCCGCAGATGCGGCAGTCCCTCAAGATCCTGCAAGTCGCCGCGCTCGACCTGCGCGCCGCCATCCAGGAGGAGCTCCAGGCCAACCCCACCCTCGAAGAGCTGCCGATGGACGACGTCAGCCTCGAGAAATCCGCGGCCCCCGCCGAAAGCAGCGCGCCCGCCGGCGAAGACCAGCGCGAGGAGCTCGATTTTTCCCGCGACAAGGACTTCCAGGTTCTCGAGAAAATCGGCCAGGACTGGCAGGATCACCTCTCCGACAGCGGCGGCGTGCGCCAAACCACCAGCGAGGAGGACGCGAGCCGGCAGCACTTCTTCGACTCGCTCACCACCGAGACCTCGCTACAGGAGCATCTGATGCAACAGGCCGAGCTCGCCGACTGCCCGCCGGCCGTGCGCGAGGCGATGCGCTACCTCATCGGCAGCCTCGACGATCGCGGCTTCCTCACCTCGTCGCTGCCCGACATCGCGTTGCTATCCGGCACGCCGCTCGCTGTCATGCAGGCGGCGTCGAAGCTGCTGAAGACCTTCGATCCCGCCGGCATCGGCGCGGAGAACCTCGCCGACTGTCTGCTCACGCAGCTCACGCTCAAGGGCCGCGGCAAATCCGTCGCGGCGCGCATTCTCCGCGACTATTTTGCCCTGCTCGTGCGCCGCCGCATCCCCGATCTCGCCCGCAAGACCGGCCTCGCCCCCGAAACCGTGCAGGAAGCCGTCGAGGAAATCGGCACGCTCGACCCGGCGCCCGGCCGCCGTTTCGCCGACGACTCCAACCGCGTCGTCGTGCCCGACGTCACCGTCGAGCTGGACGGCACCGAATGGAAAATCATCCTGAACCAGGATTACATCCCGCGCCTCCGGCTCAGCAGCACCTACAAGGAACTCATCGCCAAGGGCACGCTGAACAAGCCGGAGCGCGACTACCTCCGCGAGAAACTGCGCTCCGGAAAATTCATCATCAACGCCATCGAGCAGCGCCAGCGCACCATCGAGCGCATCACGCGCGAGATCATCCGGCACCAGACGGAGTTTTTTGAGCAGGGCGTGGCGAAGCTGAAACCGCTCACGATGACGCAGATTGCCGACATCATCGGCGTGCACGAGACGACCGTCAGCCGCGCGCTCGCGAACAAATACATGAAGACTCCGCACGGCGTCTTCGCGATGAAGTTTTTCTTCACCTCCGGCTATCAGTCCGAGGCCGGCGAGGCCGTCGCCAACACGAGCGTGAAGGAGATGATCGCCGACGTCATCGCCAGCGAAGACCCCGGGGCGCCGCTGAGCGACCAGGACATCGTCGGCATCCTGACCGGCAAGGGCATCACGATCGCCCGCCGCACCGCCGCGAAATACCGCGAGGAACTCGGCCTGCTCCCGAGCAATCTCCGCCGGCGCTACGACTAGCCGCGCCGCCTCGCCCGAACACGGCGAGTCGCGCCCAGCACGTCGGAGCGGGAATGGTGGCGCTGCGCGCCGTCCGCCCCGCCGCCTCACACGTCCAGTGCGAGAATCTCGTGCAGAGTCCGGCGCAGCGACTCCGGACTGATCGGCTTGATCAGACAGGCGCTCAGTTGCGCCACGCTCACGCTGCGGGAGATCAGCTCCGGGTTCATGTAGCCGGTCAAAAGAATTCGCCGCGCCTTCGGCTGCAGCGTCAGCGCCTCGACCAGAAAATCCAGCCCCTGCGCGCGGCCGGGCAGCAGGTGGTCGCAGACCAGCACGTCGAACTGACGGGACGCCAGCAACAGCCGCGCCTCCGCGACGTTTGCCGCGGTCTCGATCTCGAACTCGTCGTCGAGGGTCACGCAGGTGACCGCGGCCAGTTCGGCTTCGTCCTCCAGCAGCAGGAGCGCCGGCTTGCGCTGCGGATTCTCCGTCATGGTCGACCCGGTCGCGGCCTCACTCCTGGTGCGTGCCGAGGGCGTCGCGCAGGGCCTGGCGGAGGCGGGCGATGTGCAGCGGCTTGACGAGGCAGGCGCTGAGCCGGGCGACAGTCTCGACGTTGGCGAGGACTTCCGGATTGATAAACCCGGTGAGCAAAATGCGGCGGGCCTCGGGCTGGACCTTGATCGCTTCGATGAGGAAATCCAGCCCCTGCATCGGGCCGGGGAGATTGTGGTCGCACACGAGCGCGGCGAAACGGTGCGACTGGAGCAGTTCGCGCGCCTGCTCGGCCGTCGTCACGGCGAGGATTTCAAATTCCTGCTCGAGCGTCGTGCAGATGACGCGGCTCAGTTCCGCCTCGTCCTCGAGGAGCAGAATCACGGGCCGGTGTTTCGCGGGGTCGCTCAACGCGGGGTCCTCAGCTCGCGCCGCCCGCGACCGCCTGGTCGTGGAGCTTGGCGGCTTCCTGCACGGTCTTGACCAGCTCGGGCAGCGAGACGGGTTTGAGCAGGTAGCGGTAAAGCGCCGCCTCGTTCACGCTGCGCAGCAGCATCTCGGGTTTCATGTAGCCGGTGACGAGCACCCGCTGGGTGTTCGGGTATTCCTCGCGCGCATGCACGAGAAAACTCAGGCCGTTGCCGCCCGGCATCAGGTGGTCGCACACGACGACTTTGAACACCCGCTTGTGCATCTGAAACCCGGCCTCACGGGCCGACGCCGCCAGCACCACGTCAAAATGCGGCGCGAGGACCTCGCCAAACAGCTCGATCAGCGGCCTCTCGTCATCGACGAGGAGCACGGCGCCTTTCGCGGGCGGGCTGGATGCGGTGGTGTCGCCGGACGATGTCATTGCTTGCGGATGCTGCGGGCCGGAGAGGCTTTAGCAAATCCAAATCGGCGCGCGGCGGCTTTCTTTTAGTTTGCTTGTGCTTCGGGGCCGGTGTTTTTTTCGGACGTGACTGGCATGGACGACTTCGATTTTCACGCCGCCGCCCGCGAGGGCACGTTTCCGCTCATCCCGGCCGAATCGCTGAGCCTTGAAAGCCTCACCCGGCGCAACGCCTCGGGCAACACGCCGCTGCACCTCGCCGCCAAATACGGCTCGCTCGACCAGTTGCCCCAGGGGCTGCTGACGCAGGCCTCTCTCACCGTGAAGAACGATGCCGGCTACACGCCCATCCACCTCGCGGCTCGCGCCGGCCGCCTGACCCAGATCCCCGCCGCCCTTCTGACCCGCGAAAACCTCCTCGTGCGGTCCAACAGCGGCTACACGCCCCTGCACCTCGCCGCCGCCGCCGGCACGCTCGACCAAGTGCCCGCCGGCCTCCTCGCCCCCGACCTCGTGCTGACGAAGACCGACCACGGCAACACCCTCCTCCACGATGCCGCCGAGAACGGCACGCTCGACCGCTTTCCCCCGGCGTTCATCACCCGCGAGACCCTCGCCGCCGCCAACATCAGCGGCGAGACCGTGCTCCATGTCGCGGTCTTCAACGGCCACCTCGACCAGATTCCCCGCCAGTTCCTCACTGCCGAGAGCCTCCTCGCGCAGACCGCCGGCCATGACACCTGCCTGCACGCCGCCGCGATCTCCGGCCACCTCGACCAGATCCCGCCCGAGTTCCTCACCCACGAAAATCTCGTCCGCCCGAGCAAGTCCGGCCACACCCCGATCCACGCCGCCGCCGAGTCGGGCAACGTCAACCAGATCCCGCGCGAGCTGCTCACCGTCGACCTCATCATCTCGCGCAACGATTTCGGCGACACCCCGCTCCACGCCGCCGCCGTCGAGGGCCACCTCAACCAGATCCCGAAAGAGTTTCTCAACCGCTCGACGCTGATGATCCGCAACTACACCGGCGGCACGCCCATCGGCGCAGCCATCCGCAACAAGCACACCGACCAACTGCCGCCCGAGTTTGTGCCGAGGCCCCCGGGCAAGTGGCAGCAGTTTCTCCACCGGATCGGTTTCTCGCGCCCGCCTTATACCTGACTTTCTGCCGCCCCCGGTCGCGCGCCGCCCGCCCTCCGGCCGCGACCATTCCCTTCGCTCCCTTTCCCTGTCGCTACCGTCTGATGAACACCACCATTTCCGCCATCACTGCCCGCGAGATCATCGACTCGCGCGGCAATCCCACCATTGAGGCCGACGTCCGTCTCGCCTCCGGCCACCTCGGCCGCGCCGCCGTGCCCTCGGGCGCCTCCACCGGCGAACACGAGGCCCTCGAACTTCGCGACGGCGACAAGAAGCGCTACTCCGGCAAGGGCGTGCTCAAGGCCGTCGGTAACGTAAAAGGAAAAATCGCTCCCGCGCTCCTCGGCCACGACGCCACCGACCAGATCGGCGCCGACCGCGCGATGCTCGCCCTCGACGGCACCCCGACGAAGAAGAATCTCGGCGCCAACGCCATCCTCGCAGTCTCCCTCGCCACCGCCCGCGCCGCCGCCTCCGCTACCGGCCTCCCGCTCTACAAATACCTCGGCGGCCCCAACGCGAAGGTCCTCCCCGTCCCCATGATGAACATCATGAACGGCGGCGCCCACTCCGACGCGCCCATCGATTTCCAAGAATTCATGATCATGCCCACCGGCGCCCGCTCGTTCCACGAAGCGCTCCGCATGGGCGCCGAGTGCTTCCACGCGCTCAAGAAAGTTCTCCACGACAAGGGCCTCTCCACCGCCGTCGGCGACGAAGGCGGTTTCGCGCCCAAGCTCGCTTCGGCCGAAGCCGCGCTCGATGTCATCGCCCTCGCCGTCAAGAACGCCGGCTACAAGCTCGGCAAGGACATCAACCTCGCCCTCGACGTCGCCGCCTCCGAATTCTACGTGAAGGAAAAGAAACGCTACGTCTTCAAGAAATCCGACGGCCGCGTGCTCACCGGCGACGACATGGTCGCCTTCTACCGCGAGCTCACGAAGAAATACCCGATCGTCTCCATCGAGGACGGTTGCTCCGAGAACGACTGGGAGACTTGGAAAAAACTCACCGACGTCATCGGTGACACGACGCAGCTCGTCGGCGACGACCTTTTCGTCACCAACACCGCCTTCCTCAAGCGCGGCATCGATTCCGGCACCGCCAACTCGATTCTCGTGAAGGTTAACCAGATCGGCTCGCTCACCGAGACCCTCGACGCCGTCGAGATGGCCCAGGCGGCCAACTACACCGCCGTCATCTCGCACCGCTCCGGCGAGACCGAGGACACCACCATCGCCGACATCGCCGTCGCCACCAACGCCGGCCAGATCAAAACCGGTTCGCTCTGCCGCACCGACCGCGTCGCGAAATACAATCAGCTCCTCCGCATCGAGGAAGAGCTCGGCAAGAGCGCCGTCTATGGCGGCAAACTCTGACCCCGATGCCGTTCCCCACCCGTCTCACCGCCCTCGTCACTGCCGCGTCGCTCGCGACCGTGCTCGCCTCCGCCGCTGCGCCCGCCCCCGCTCCGGCTCGCGCGGCCCCGGCCGCGCCGCCCGCCACCGCGTCCGCGGTGAAAACCGAAGGCGATACGGTGGTCATGCCGAAGTTTGAGGTCAGCGCCACCCGCATCCGCGAGATCGACAAAACGATCAAGCAGCTCGAGAAAATGGTCCGCCGCGAAAAGCAGGCCCTCGAAAAGAGCACGCTCGACGACACGGTGAACAGCGAAAAGGTCTCAAAGGTCGCCGCCCTCTTCGGGGGGAAGTCCACCGTGCAGCGCGCCTCGGTCTCTGCCGTCCGCATCCAGTCCATGGAAAAAGAAATCTCCATCCTCGAAACCCTCCGCACCCCGATGACCGCCGCCGACCGCGCCCTGGCCGAAAAGCTCGTCGCGGTCGAGCGCACCTACCGGCGCGAACTCGACATCATTCTCCGCTAGAATTTTCGGCGCGCCCGGTCACTACCCCGACCGGAAACGCCGGGAACCCACACACACGCAGACAAGGAGAGGCCGGACCTCAGGGTCCGGCTTCTCTCTTTTGTGTTCAGTCCTTTGTCGGGCCGGCCCTCGTGGTCGCGCCGTCATCCGCACGCGGGGCGGCGCGCCGTCGAGCGGCGGCCCTACACCCGCAAACACTTCCTCACTCCACCTGCAAAATATATCCGCGCAGGTATTCGCTCTCGGGCATCGTCACCAGCACCGGGTGGTCCGGCGGCTGGTGGCAGAACTCCAGCACGTGCACCTTGCGCTTCGCGTCGGCCGCGGCCTCGGCAAGCACCTGCCGCAGCTCGCGGTCCTGCATGTGATAGGAGCACGAGTAAGTGGCCAGCACCCCGCCGGGCGTCAGCGCCTTCAGCGCGCGGAGATTGAGCTCCTTGTAGCCGCGCAACGCGCCCTCGAGCGCGCTCTTCGACTTCGCGAACGGCGGCGGATCGAGCACGATCAGGTCCCACGCCGGCGCGGCATCGCGCTGCGCCGTGAACCAGTCGAACACGTTCGCCGCCACAAAGTCCGCCTTCAGGCCGTTCTGCGCCGCGTTCTTGATCGACTGCCCGATGGCGTCGAACGCGCTGTCGAGTCCGCGCACACTCGCCGCACCGGCCCTCGCGCAATGCAGCGCGAAGGAACCCTGGTTGCAAAAAGCGTCGAGCACGCGCCGGCCCTTGGCGTATTTCGCCACCGTCGCGTGCTGTTCGCGCTGATCGAGATAGAACCCCGTCTTCTGCCCGTGCTGCAGGTTGAGAAAATAGTCGAGGCCGTCGATCTTCACCCAGCGCGGCTCCCACGCTTGTCCCGAGGCGGTATGCACCTCGAGCGGCAATCCTTCCAGCCGGCGGATATTGGCGTCGTTCCGGAAAATCATTTCGGCCGGCTTCACCAGCTCCGCGAGCAGCTCGCCGAGGATCGCCGTGCGCTTCTCCATCGCCGCCGTCTGCACCTGCACGACCAGCGCGCCACCGAACTGGTCGACCACGACGCCCGGCAAATCGTCCGACTCGGACCAGACGAGCCGCTTGAAATCTCCCCTTCCCTCGCGCCGGGCCAGCGCGCGTTCCAGCGCGCCGCGCAGATACGCGCGGTCCAGCGTCACCTGGTCGCGGCTCAGGCGCCGCCAGATGATCTGCGACTTGCTGTTGTATATGCCCGTCCCAAGAAAACGCCCGGCGCGGTCGCGGCACTCCACCACTTCGCCGTCGTGCTCCGGAGGCAGCACGGCTTCGACTTCGTTGACGAACACCCAAGGGTGACCGGTGAGCACGCGGGAATTGGCATTGGGCTTGAGCTTCAGGGAGACAGACACAAGGGCATCATCCGCCGATCCGCTCCACTGAGAAGAACAAAATCACAAGACCCGCGGCCGCGCGCTCCAGCCGCACGCGGCGTCACTCGAAAAGATCGTGTGCGTGCCGCTCTTCGTGTTCTGCTTCCGGGCTGCTTTCCAGCAGCCAGATCGCAACCAGCAGGACGCCCAAGACGCCGACGCCCAACAGGACGGTGATGACATGGCTATGGCTCATGCTCCACCCATCGACCGGTCTCTGCGAAACTTTAGCCCAAAATCGGCCGGTTGTGCCGCATCTATCAACCATGCGGCAGGAGCGGCCGTCCGGCGGCCTTCTCCCTTCGCTCCAGACCGGGCACGGCTTTCCGGTTTGATTTCGTCAGTGTGGGCCAGCGCGCTTGCGCGCGCGGTTTGGCACGCGCAAGCGCACTAACCGCGGGAGAACCGTTTGCGCGCGCAAACCGGAAAGCTCCGGACCGGACTCCAGGGTCTTTTGTTTTGGACTGCTTCTGCTGGGGATGCGGCGCCCTCGCCGCGTTCCGACGAACCATCCGCGCCGAGGGCGACGCGGCTCCACGTTTTCCAAAACAAAAGACCCAGACCGGACTCGGCGCCACCCAAAATAGGCTTCCCCTTTGCGCCGATGCGCCTTTGCGTGAGCCCCTTCATGTCCACGCCCGCCCAGGAAATCGCCCGCCGCCGCACCTTTGCGATCATCTCGCATCCGGATG
>JACQFT010000046.1 GCA_016199925.1 Opitutia bacterium
CTATCCCGCGCCTCCGGCCTTCGTGTTCATTCGTGTCCATTCGTGGTTTCTCCGTCGCTCCCGTTCATGTTTAACAACGCCCAACTTCTGCAGGTCGCCATCGCCACGCCGCTCGTCGCGGCGCTGATCCTCGCGCTCGGCCTGCCGAAACGTTTCTCGGTCAAACTCGCCGGCGCCGCCCTCCTCTGGGCCTACGCCGCCGGAGTTTTTTGAACCACGAATAGACACGAATTCTCACCAATGAATCCAGAAAGCAGAGTTGAACCACGGATTGCACGGATGACACGGATGACACGGATTGCCGGATCATACGGTGCCGCGATCCTGCGGTTGGACTCGCTCAGTTCAATTTCTGGTTCTCTTCTTCAATCCTCTGAATCCGTGACATCCGTGGTTAAAAATTCGGGGAGCCCGACATGAAACTTTCTCCTCTCATCTTGAGCTCCATTTCTATCCCGCGCCTCCGGCCTTCGTGTTCATTCGTGTCCATTCGTGGTTTCTCCGTCGCTCCCGTTCATGTTTAACAACGCCCAACTTCTGCAGGTCGCCATCGCCACGCCGCTCGTCGCGGCGCTGATCATTGCGCTCGGCCTGCCGAAACGTTTCTCGGTCAAACTCGCCGGCGCCGCCTTCATCGTCCCCGCGCTCATCGCGCTGTGGCTGTGGAAGGAATTTCCCGCCGACGCCGGCGGCAGCTACCAGTTCATGAGCAGCCGGGCGACGGGCCTCGGCGCCTTCGGCATCAGCCTGAAGCTCGGCCTCAACGGCGTCGCGCTGCCGATGTTCGTGCTCGCGGCCATCGTCGGTCTCGCCGCCGGACTCTACGCGCTGCGCTCCGGCGCCGAGCGCCTCAAGACCTACCTGATGCTGCTCCTCATCATGCAGGGCGGCCTGCTTGGCGTGTTCGCGAGCATCGACATTTTCTTTTTCTACTTCTTCCACGAACTCGCGCTGATCCCGACGTTCATCATGGTCGGCATCTGGGGCGTCCGCGACCGCAACTATGCCGCGATGAAGATGACGATCTACCTGACCGTCGGCGCGATGCTCTCGCTGATCGGCCTGATCGCCCTCTACGTGAAGAGCGGCGCGGAAACCTTCGACCTCATCGCGCTGCGCGCCGCGCTCGCGCACGAGCCGCTCGCGGCGACGCTTCAGAACAATATCTTCGGCGTGCTGATGTTCGGCTTCGGCATCCTCGTTTCGCTCTGGCCGCTGCACACGTGGGCTCCGCTCGGCTACGGCGCCGCGCCGTCGTCGGCCGCCATGCTGCACGCCGGCGTGCTCAAGAAATTCGGCCTCTACGGCCTCATCCAGATCGCCGTGCCGCTGCTGCCCGCGGGCGCGCAACACTGGGTCTGGACGCTCGCGCTGCTCGCCGCGCTGGGCAACGTGCTCGTCGTCGGCTTCATCACCATGGCGCAGCGCGACCTCAAGCAGATGCTCGGTTACAGCTCGGTCATGCACATGGGCTACTGCTTCCTCGGCATCGCGACGCTCTCAACCGTCGGCACCGGCGGCGTGGTGCTCCTGATGGTGGCACACGGCCTGTCGGTCGCGCTGCTGTTCATGCTTGCGACGAGCATCCACCACCGCACGCACACGTTCGATCTGTCCGACATGGGCGGACTCGCGCAGCGCACGCCCGTGCTCGCCGCGTTCTTCGTTGCCGCCACGTTCGCGAGCATCGGCCTGCCGGGCTTCGCGAATTTCCCGGGCGAACTCACGATCTTCGTCGCGCTGTGGAAATTCTCGCCATGGGTCACCGCCGTTGCCGTCTCGGGTATCGTCATCTCCGCCATCTACGCTCTGCGCGCCGCCGCAAAGATTTTCTTCGGTTCGCCGAGCGAGCAGTTCCAGCGTGTCGCCGCCGAACATCCGCCACAGGACCTCGACTGGCAGGAACGCCTGCCCGCGCTCATCCTGCTCGCCACGCTGTTCTTTATCGGCTGCTGGCCCCGCGCGGTGTCCGACGCCGTCAACAGCGCGCTCAGCGCCCCCGCCGCGGCTCCGACCGCCCACGTGACCGCCCACCGCTGATCTTCCGCCATGTCGCTCGAACTTCTCAAAGCCGCCGCCGACTCCAACCAATGGTGGGCCCTCGCCCCCGAGGTGATGCTGGCCTGCGCGGCGCTGGCGCTGCTGGTGCTCGAACTCGTGTTGCCGCGCGCCGAGCACCATAAGATTCCGCTCTTCGCCATCGCGGCGCAGGCCATCGTCCTCGTCGGCGTCTTCCTGAACTTCGACACGAATTGGCTCGGCGAATCCACCTTTGGCGGCCTCATCCGCCACAGCAACTGGGGCCAGATCGCGCGCGTCTTTTTCGTGCTGTCGTCTTTGCTCGTGTGTTTCCTCGCCACCGTCTGCCTGCCACGGACGCGGATGCCGCGCGTCGAATTCTACCACACGGTGCTGGTCGTCACGGCGGCCATGATGCTGCTGGCGCAGAGTGACCACTTCGTGATGTTCTTCGTCGCGCTCGAAACCGTCACCGTCGGCCTCTACATCCTCGTGAGCTATTTCCGCGACAATCCGCTGACGCTCGAGGCCGGCCTGAAATACCTCGTGATGGGCGCGCTCAGCTCGGCGATCATGCTCTTCGGCATCGTGCTGCTCTACGGCGCCGTCGGCCGCGTCGAGGGCGCGAACGGCGCGATCCACACGGGCTTCGAGTTTGGCACGGCGGCGGCGTTCTTGCAGGCCCACCCGGACAACTTCCTGGCCGTCGCCGGCGCGCTGCTCGTGCTGAGCGGCGTGGCGTTCAAGATCGGCGCGTTTCCTTTCCAGATTTGGGTGCCCGATGTTTACCAGGGCGCACCGACGCCCGTGACCGCGTTCCTCGCTGTGTCGTCAAAGGCCGCGGGGTTCGCCGTGCTGCTGCTGCTCGTGCGCAACGTCTTCGCGCCGCTCCAGAGCGTGCTCGTGCCCGTGCTCTCGCTGATGGCCGGCGCGACGATTCTCTTCGGTAATCTCTCCGCGCTCACCCAGCGCAACGCCAAGCGCCTGATGGGTCTCTCCGGCATCTCGCATGCCGGCTACCTGCTGCTCGGCGTCATCGCCTCGTTCACCGTGCCGTGGGCGGGCGGGGCCGTGTGGTTTTATCTTTTCACCTACCTCCTCGCGACGATGGCGGTGTTCGGCGTCATGGCCTACTGCACCGGCGAGAACGACGCCGACCACGAGCTCGACACCTACGACCGCCTCTCGCGCGACCGGCCGTTCCTCGCCGCCGTCCTCGCCATCGGTCTCGGCAGCCTCGCGGGCATCCCGCCGCTCGCCGGCTTCCTCGGCAAACTGATCCTCTTCATCGCCGCGTTCCAAGCCCACCTCTACACGCTGCTCGCCGTCGCCATCGTCGGCGTGGTGCTGTCGATCTATTACTACTTCGGTTGGATCAAGGCCGCCTTCTTCGAGTCGTGGCGCCCCGCGTTCTCCACCGAAACCGCGACCGCCGCTCCGCGCACGACGCCCTCGCTGTTCGGCACGCTCACCCTCGCGCTGCTCGCCGTCGCCACCGTCGTCCTCGGCTTCTTCCCCGGCCCGCTCACGAGCTGGCTGATCGGGAAGTAGTCTGACGCGACCGGTTGGTTTCAACGCGCCGCGTCCGGACTGGCGAGCAGGTCGTCCACCGCTGCGGCGAAGTCGGCGAGGTAGTCGTCGCCGTTCGGGTGGCGGGTGAGGGCGACCACGAGGTAGTGGCGGCGGGGTCCGGTGACCGCGGCCGAATCGTGGGCCCAGTCCTCCCACCAGCCGGCCTTGCTGCGCACTTGCACGTCGCGGCCCGCGAGACCCCGCACGAATTTGTCCTCGCGGTGCGGAATCTCCGGCGAGGCAAAGATCGTCCGCATCGCCTGCGAGGCCGCTGGCGAGACGAGCCGGCCCTGCTCGAGCAACAGATAGAACCGGAGCAACTGTCGCACCGTCGCGGCGTGCGAATGCCCGCCGACCGGGTCGGGGTAGCGCTCGCCGGTCTTCCCGTAGTGCTTGCCGAGCCAAAGTCCGCCGCCGCGGGCGGCGTCGTAGAAACCATACGAATCCAGGACCGCCTGGATCGGCTTCAGCCCCAGCAGTTGCGAATACTTCGTCGCCATCTCGTCGTCGGAAACCTTGATCATCAGGCCGAGTTCGTGCCGGGTGGTGGCGTCGATGTCTGCGGCGGCTTCGGGATGCAGTTGAAACCAAGCGAGCAGGATCGCGATCTTGGGCAGACTGGCGGCGTATTCGATCCGGTCGGGCCGCACCATGGCCAGGCGCAGCGTGTCGAGGTCGAGCACGCCGACGACGGTTTGGTCGGTCGTGAGACCGTGGCGCGCGCGCAGGCGGGCGTCGATGGCCTCGAGCGCCTGCTGAAACGCCGGATCGGCCGGCGTCTGGTAGTCCAGGACATAGTTTTCGAAGTCGGGCTTCATGGCGGGAGAAAGTGCAGGACCGCCCGCAGCGCTCACCGCGGTCGCGGCGAGCAGCAGCGCGCACGCCGCCCGGCAGACTGGCGCGCGACGCAGGCGAAAGCGGTTCTTCACCCGGCGACGCTACGGCGCGCAGCGGCGCGATGCCAAGCCAGGACCTCGGCGCGCACCGGCGGAGCCAGGGGTCTTTTGTTTTGGACTGCTTCTGCTGGGGATGCGGCGCCCCGCCGCGTTCCGACGAAACATCCGCGCCGAGGGCGACGCGGCTCCAAGTTTTCCAAAACAAAAGACCCTGCGGGGCTTGCCCCGAGGGTCTGTATTTCCTTCGCCACGGTGGGAGGAAGTGTTTCGTCTCCGACACGCTCATGAAGGTTTTCGGACTTGCCATTGTGCCGCCGCCCGCGGCCGCCTGAATGGAAGTGGACCTGAACCGGAGAGTTGAGACGGAGCCGGCACGATGCACACTGGCCGCATGACCGTGAAGAAACTCTACCACGAGACGCGCCGGCTCCCGCGCGAGCAGGCGGCCGAGTTGATGGACTTGTTGCTGGTCGACACGTTCAGCGAATCCGACGCGGCGGTCGAAGAGGCGTGGGGGCGCGAGATCGACCGGCGGCTGGCTGAGTTGGAAAGCGGACAGGTGAAGGGAATCCCGGCGGAAGAAGTCATGGCCAAGGCGCGCAAGATCGCCGGACTTTAATGCCCGCGATCTTTCCTCCAGAGGCGGATGATGATTTCGTCGAGGCGTTGCAGCTTTACGCGGCGATCCAGTCTGAGCTGGGCCAACTATTCTTCCGGCAAGTCAACGAGCCGCAGTCCGAAGTCGCGAAGACCCCGCGCTCTTTCGGGTCTGTCGTCCACCGCACGCCCGTCGGCATTTCCGGCGACCGTTTCCGTATGCCCTAGTCTACGTCCTCAAACCCGATTTCGTCTGGGTGCTCGCAGTAATGCACTTCAAGCAGCCGCCAAACTACTGGTTGCACCGTCTGGGCAAATGACGCCGCAGGCCCGGCTGTCTTGGCTGTAGGAGCGGCTTTACGCCGCGATGGGCCGCGCTGAATCGCGGCGCAAAGCCGCTCCTACAGTTGGCCCGCCACGGCTCGGAAATTTTGCCAAGCGTCGCGTTTATTTTCTTCGCCTCGGCGGGCGAAAGTGTTTCGTCTCCGGCACGCCCATGAAGGTTACCGGACTCGCCATTGTGCCGCCGCCCGCGGCCGCCGACCTGCCCAAGGTCACTCCTGAATTGCTCGCTTCCGTCCTCGCCCGCTACTCGCGCAGCAACGACGGGCTCGGGAAAATTCTCGAGAAGGTGGACATTGCGCACCCCGACGAATCCATCGACCGCATCCTGAGATTCGTCGACTACGGCCACGCCTCCATCGGCGGTCTGACGGGCGGGC
>JACQFT010000053.1 GCA_016199925.1 Opitutia bacterium
CGACCTCGCGACGGGCAAGCTCACGCTGCCGCTCATGCTGTTGCTCGAAAAATTGCCGCCGGCGGAACGCGCCGAGCTGGCGGATTCGTTGCGCGAAGGCCGGCCGCTCGGCCTCGCCGCGAAGGTCGAGCGCATGCGCGAACTCGGCATCGCCGACGGGGTGATCGCCGCCATCGACCGCGAACTCGCCCAAGCCGCCGCCGCGCTCGCGCCCTTCGCCGCTTTGACCCCGACACCCCTCATGCTCGCCCTCGGCGGAGTGTTGCAGGGGCAGGTGGCGGCGTTGCGAAATAGGTAGATGCCGTGAAGGCGGACGAGCGGGCGAAGAACCCCCAAACCTGTCCGCCTTCATGGCATCTACCAGCGATTCGCGCGCAAATCGTCCCGACACTTTATTTAATTTGCCTGTCCACGACGGGGCGGTAGCTTGCCCTTCCGCGATGAACCTGGCCAAAGTCTTCACCAAGACCCTTGTCACCTCGCCCGAGCGGCAGCAGGAGGCGGACGCGGATTTCGTGGTCGTGAAACGCGTGCAGGAGGGAGACGTGGCGGCCTTCGACCAACTGATCCTCAAATACCGCGCGCGCATTTTCGGCGTCGTCTATAACTTGACCGCCAATCGCGAGGACGCCTCCGATCTGGCGCAGGAGGCCTTCATCAAGGCCTTCCAGTCGATCAACCGCTTCCAGGGCCAGTCCACGTTCTTCACCTGGCTCTACAAGATCGCGGTCAACACGACGCTCAGTCATCTCCGCAAGAATCGGTTGCGCACGTTTTTCAGCCTCGAGAAACTCCATGAAGACGGCTCCGTCGACCAGTTCCTCGACCAGTTGACGGACAAAAGCGGGGTGGAGCGCGACTCCTACCTCCGGGAGCTTCAGGAAAAATTGAACGAATCGCTCCAAAAATTGTCTATCAAACACCGCACTGTGATTACTTTATTCGAAATCGACGGACTCAGCCACACCGAGATTGCCCAGATCATGGACTGCTCGGAAGGCACGGTCCGGTCGCGCCTCCACTACGCCAAGCAATTTCTGCAAGGCGAACTGGGCAAATACCTCCGCTGAGCCTCACCGCGCCCCATGCCGAATAACGATCACCGCCCCCAAGTCACCGTCGAGCAGCTCCTGCGCCTCAAACGCGCCGAGCGGCCGACCGACGAATTCTGGACCCGTTTTGAGCGTGAGCTGCGGCAAAAACAACTCGCCGCCCTTGTCGAGCGCCGCCCGTGGTGGCAGCGCGTCCCCCAGCTCCTCGTCCGCCGCACCTACCTGCCGCTCGGCGCCACGGCTATTCTCGCCTTCACCCTCGTCTCGGTCCGATACTACGCGCCGGCCGAGCTGGCGCGCGCCGATGAGGCGCCCGGCAGCCCGGGCGCCACTGTCGCGGACAACGCCGCTCCCGCGCAAAACGAAAGCGCCGCGGCCGGTCCGGTCGCGGCCGCCGGCTCGGACGCTGTGGCGATGCCCGCGCAAGTCGCCGCGCGACCCGTCGACGACCGCGTGGCCGTCGCCGCACCGGCTGCGACCGGGGTTTCGGTTTCCGCCCGCGAGGCCGCCTCCCTCATCGCGTGGAGCGTGCCCGCCGCCACCGAGTCCGACTCGCCTTCCGCCCGCAGCATCGCCGCCAACATCGCCCGGCTCGAACAAACCGAGCCCGATCTCGTCAGCGCCCTCAACGGTCGCCGCAACCTCGCGCCCCGCGGGCAAACCGCGGCCCTGCAGGGCATCGCCGAGCTCGCCTCGGTGGCCGCCACCACCTCCAAGCGCGGCCGTCTGCTCGCGCAGTTCAACGACCGTCAGTTTGCTCCCGAGCCGCAGGCGCCCGAAATCGTCCGCGAGCGCCTCGCGCGGCGTCTGGCCGATCCCGACCTCGCCGACCGGGTCAGCCGCATCGGCATCAAAGGCGACCCGGCCTTCCTTGGTCTCACGGTCAGACTGTAACTCCGCCGCCGCGAGCACGCGTTCCCCAAAATTTTCCGGCCCGCCGTCTGGCGGGCCTTTTTGTTTCCCGTGGGTCCGCGGCGAGCCGTGCCGGCGCCCGCCCGTCGCGGCCCGCGGCCCCACGGCCGCCCGCCACCAGAGTCAACCGGTTGCCGCCCGCGGCCCCGCTCCCGGGGCTCACTTCTCCGCCACGCAAATGCCGCAGATGTCGTAGAAGAAATCCGTGCCCTTGTCGTCGATGATGATGAACGCCGGGAAGTCCTTCACCTCGATCTTCCACACCGCCTCCATGCCGAGCTCCGCGTAGTCGAGCACCTCGACCTTCGTGATGTTGTCCTGCGCGAGGATCGCCGCCGGGCCGCCGATGCTGCCGAGATAAAACCCGCCGTGCTTCTTGCACGCGTCGGTCACGGCCTTGCTGCGGTTGCCCTTCGCCAGCATCACGAGCGAGCCGCCGTGGGCTTGGAAGAGATCGACGTAGCTGTCCATGCGCCCCGCCGTCGTCGGGCCGAACGAACCCGACGCGTAACCCGCGGGCGTCTTTGCCGGACCCGCGTAATAGACCGGGTGGTTCTTGAGATAGTCGGGCAACCCCTGGCCCGCTTCGAGGCGCTCCTTCAGCTTCGCGTGGGCGCTGTCGCGCGCGACGATCACCGTGCCCGTCAGCGACACCCGCGTCGTGACCGGATGCTTCGAGAGCTCGGCGCGGATGTCCGCCATCGGCCGGTTCAAGTCGATGCGCACGAAATTGTCGTCCTTGAACGCGCGTGCTTCCGGCGAGATGAAGCGGCCGGGGTTGGCCTCCATCTGCTCGAGGAAGATGCCGTCCCGCGTGATCTTCGCCCGGATGTTGCGGTCGGCGCTGCACGATACGCCCATGCCGACCGGGCAGCTCGCGCCGTGGCGCGCCAGCCGCACGACGCGCACGTCGAGGGCGAAATATTTCCCGCCGAACTGCGCGCCGACCTTGGCCTGCTGCGCGAGCTTCAGCACCTTCGCCTCCATCTCGACATCGCGGAACGCCCGCCCGTGCTCGTTGCCCGTCGTCGGCAGCGCGTCGAGATACTTCGTCGTCGCGAGCTTCAGCACCTTCGTGCACGCCTCGGCACTCGTGCCGCCGATGACGAACACCAGGTGATACGGCGGGCACGCCGAGGTCCCGAGCAGCTGCATCTTGTCGAGGATGAATTTCTCGAGGCTCTTCGGGTTGAGCAGCGCCTTCGTTTCCTGAAACAGGAAAAGCTTGTTGGCCGAGCCGCCGCCCTTCGCCACGAAGAGGAACTCATACTTCGCGCCCTCGGTCGCGATCAGGTCGATCTGCGCCGGCAAGTTGGTGCCGGTATTGACCTCCTTGAACATGTCGAGCGGCGCCACCTGCGAGTAGCGCAGATTCTCCTTGGTGTAGCATTCATAGACGCCCCGCGCGATCGCCTCGGCGTCGTTCGCGCCCGTCCACACTTGCTGGCCCTTCTTGGCAAACACGGCGCACGTGCCCGTGTCCTGGCACATCGGCAGAATGCCGCGCGCGGCGATCTCGGCGTTTTTCAGCAGCGTCAGCGCCACATAGCGGTCGTTGGCCGACGCCTCCGGGTCCTGCAGGATTGCCGCGACCTGCGCGAGGTGCCGCGCGCGCAGGAAAAAATTCGTGTCGTGAAACGCCGCGTTCGTCAGATAGGTGAGCGCCTCGGGCGTGACCTTCAGGATCTCGCGGCCCTCAAAGGTCGCGGTCGACACGCCTTCCTTCGTGAGCAGGCGGTAGTCGGTGTCGTCCGGCCCGAGCGGCAGCGGATCCTGGTAAACAAACGGCGGCGTAGGCATGAGCCGGACGTTACGCGAAACCCTGCGGCTGACAAGCCGCGCCCTCGCGCTCCTGCCGCGTATCAGCCCGCCGCCTGCCGCTCATAAATCCGTCGCGCCGGCTTCGCGCAATCGCTCGTGGGTCAGCGAGCTTGCTCGCGCTGGAGGGCCGGCCCTCGTGGCCGCGCCGCTTCCCCGCGCCGACTCACAAGATATGCAGCTTCGGCAGATCCTGCACGTCGATGTAGCCCACCGGCCGCTGCTGTGCGTCGAGCGCGAACAAGTCGGAAATCTTGAACCGCTGGAAAATTTTCAGCGCCTCCACGGCGAGCACGCCGGCCGCGATGGTGCGCGGGGCGCGCGTCATGAAGCCGGCCACCGGTTTCGTCAGGAAGTCCGCCCCGCCGGTCAGCGCGCTGCGGCGGAAGTCGCCGTCGGTGAAGATGCCGGTCAACCGGCCGCGCGCGCCGGTCAGCGCCACCGCGCCGGCCTTGGCCTTGGTCATCGCGAAAATCGCCTCCTGCACCGTCGTTTTTTTCTCGGGGAGGACGGGGCAGGCGGCGTCCTTGCGCATGATGTCGCTCACGCGCAGGAGGAGCGTCATGCCGAGCGTGCCGGCCGGGTGGTATTTGGCGAAATCGTCGCGGGTCAGCCCGCGGCTCTCGAGCAGCACCATCGCGAGGGCGTCGCCGAGCGCGAGGGCGGCCGTCGTGCTGGCGGTCGGGGCGAGCGCGAGGGGACACGCCTCGCGCGGCGCGCGATAGACGAGCCGGTAGTCGGCGCCGCGCCCGAGTTCGCTCTCGGGCGCACCGGTGAGCGCGACCGTCTCGAGGCCGAATTTCTCGAAGAGCGGGAGCAGCTTCAGCATCTCCTCGCTCGCGCCGCTGTAGCTGAGCAGAATCGCGATGTCGCCCGCGGCGCACAGGCCGAGGTCTCCGTGCAAGGCCTGCGTCGGATCGAGAAAACACGACGGCACGCCGGTGCTGTTGAAAGTGCCGGTCAGTTTCTCGGCGATGTGGGCCGATTTGCCGACCCCCGAGAAGATCAGCTTGTGGCCCGCGGCGACGGCGGCCTCGACCGCGCGCACGACCGCCACGAAGTCGCCGTTGAGCGCCCCGGCGGTGGCTTCGAGGGCCTCGCGCTCGATGGCGAGGCAGCGGCGGGCTTGGGCGAGGATGGTCTTGTCGGTGAGCGGCATCAAAAACTTGTGTTGGCGGAACGCCGGGGCAAACGTAGCGGTCACGTTTCGCCGTTCAATTCATTTCCGCCCGTGCCGCGCCTCGCTTCCACGCTCCGCTTCTCGCTGTGCCTCCTCGCGGGGGCGCTGGCGCTCGGGCTGGCCGGCTGCGGCGGCAACGAGCGGCTCTCCTACGCGACCGAGGTCGACGAGCCCTATTACCGCGAAGGCCAGTCGCTGTTGAAGACCGGCCGCAAACAGGAAGCGCTGTCCGCTTTCCTCAAGGTCATCGAGCAACGCGGCGACGACGCGCCCGAGTCGCACCTCGAGGTCGGGCTCCTCTACCTCCAGCACATCAACGACCCGCTCGCGGCGATCTACCATTTCAAAAAATTCCTCGCGCTTCGCCCCAACAGCCCGCAGGCCCCGCTCGTGCGCCAGCGCATCGACGCCGCCATCCGTGAATTCGCGCGCACGCTGCCGGCGCAGCCGCTCGAGAACCAGCTCCAGCGCGTCGATCTCGTCGCGGCCCTCGACCGCCTCAAACAGGAAAACGAAACGCTCAAGCAGCGGCTCGCCGACGCCCAGGCTGGCCGCGCCGACCCGGCCGCGCCGGCGCCGGTCGGCGGCGGAGACCCGCTCAACTTCAGCTTCGATCCGCTCCCGGTGGTCCACACGACGAAGGCGCCGCCGGTCGGCTCGCCCGTGCGCGCCGCCAGCCGGCCGCCGGCGACGACGGCGCCCGCGGGATCGGACAAGAAGCCCGCGACCACGGCCGCCACGCCGGCGCGCCATCCGCGCCGTTACACCGTCCGTCCCGGCGACACGCTCTCGAAGATCAGCCTGCAAGTTTACGGGACGAAGGCGAAATACAAGGAGCTCTACCTCGCCAACAAGTCCGTCTTGAAGTCCGAGTCCGACCTCAAAGTCGGCATGGAGCTCGCGATCCCGTGAGTAGCGCGGTGCTTCAGCCCGCGTTGCTGCGTCCGAGCGCGACCAAGGTCGCTGGCCCGCCGAGACGCGCAAACGGGCACTCCGCTCATCCGCCCAGCGCCTGCTCGAGATCCGCGATCAAATCGCCGGCATCCTCGATCCCGGCCGAGAGCCGCAGCATGTCGGCGGGCGCGGGGCTGCTGGCGCCTTCGACGCTGGCGCGATGCTCGATCAGACTCTCGACGCCGCCGAGCGACGTCGCGCGTTTCCACAACTTGACTTTCGCCGCGACGGCGACCGCCGCCGTCTCGCCGCCTTTCACGCGGATCGACAGCATGCCGCCGAAGCCGCCGCTCATCTGCTGCGCCGCCACGGCGTGAAACGGATCGCCGGCCAGGCCGGGATAGAGCACGGCCTCGACGCGCGGATGCTTCGCGAAGTGCGCGGCGATCTTCTCCGCATTGCGGCACGCCGCCGGCACGCGGACGTAGAGCGTGCGCATGCCGCGCAGGAGCAACCACGCCTCGAACGAGCCGCACACCGCGCCCATGTCGTGCCGGATCGCTTTGAGCCGTTTCCAGAAATCGTCGTCCGTCGCCGTCACGAGCGCGCCCGCGAGCACGTCGGAGTGGCCGTTCAGGTATTTCGTGGCGGCGTGCATCACGATGTCGGCGCCGAGCGCGATCGGCTGCGTGAGCACCGGCGTGCCGACGGTCGAGTCAACCGCGAGCCGCGCGCCGGCGGCGTGCGCGACCTGGGCGGCGGCGGCGATGTCGGTGACGACCCACGTCTGGTTCGCGGGCGTCTCGATCCACACGAGCTTCGTCTTGCCCGGCTGCACGGCGCGCGCGATCGCGGCGCTGTCGCCCGCGTCGACGAAATCGATTTTCAATCCCCACTCGGTCGCGAAAGTTTTCAGCCAATTGCGCAGGCCCCAATACATCACCTGCGGCGCGACGACGTGGTCGCCCGGTTTGAGCGCCATGAAGACCGCGGTCGCCGCCGCCATGCCCGAGCTGAACAGCATCGCGCCGGCGCCGTGCTCGAAGTGATTCAGCAACGCCTCGGCCTGGTCGTAGGACGGATTGTCGGCGCGGATGTAGGCGCGCCCCGTGCGATACTGGTTGTCCTCGTCGCGGATGAACGTCGTCGAGTTGTGGAGCGGGGGCGAGACGGCGCGGGTCGCCTCGTCAATCCATCCGAGGGCTTGGGCGGCGGCGCTGGCGGGCTGCGTGTGCTTGAGGTCCATCGCGGCAATTGAGCAGAAACGGTGCCGCCGCACAACGTCGTGCTGAAATTTCCCGGAAACGGCAGTGTGGGATAGAATCTGTGCCTGACCGCCGCCCGAGGTAGGGCGAAGCCTCCGGCTGAGCCGCTAGGCCGCCGGGAAACTTTATGCGGCTCACCGGGGACGGTTCGCCCTACCCGTCACGACTGGTTGCGCACTGCACAGGAAGCTAGTGCAGATTTGATCACGCAAGGCGCGGCCTTGCTCCGCGAAAAATTATCGCCACGGTTCCGCGCGGCGGCCTAAATCCGCGCTCCTCCCATGCCCCCGACCTCGCAGCGCACGTCCGTCTTCACCGAGTCGCTCATCCGCGAGATGACGCGCGTCGCCGCCCGCCACGGCGCCATCAACCTCTCGCAGGGCTTCCCTGACTTCAACCCGCCGCAAGTCATCCTCGACGCCGCCAAGGCGGAGATGGACACCGACCATCACCAATACGCCATCACCTGGGGTGCGGCACCGCTGCGCGAGGCGCTCGCGGAAAAAATTTCCCGCTGCACCGGCCAGCCATGCGATCCCGACACCAACCTCATCGTCACCGTCGGCGCGACCGAGGCGATGATGGTCGCGGTGATGACCGTCACCGATGTCGGCGACCAGATCGGTCTCTTCTCGCCCTTCTACGAAAACTACCGCGCCGACGCGATCCTCTCGGGCGTCACGCCGGTCTTCGCGCACCTCAATCCGCCCGACTATTCGTTCGACCCGACGGAACTGCGCCGCGTGTTCGCGAGTGGCATCAAGGCCTTTATCCTCTGCAATCCGTCGAACCCGTGCGGCAAAGTCTTCACGCGCGCCGAGCTGCTGGCGATCGCCGCGCTCGCCGAGGAGTTCGACGTGTGGATCATCACCGACGAAGTCTACGAGCACATCGTCTTCGCGCCGCACCGGCACGAATACTTCTCGGCGCTGCCCGGCATGGCCGCGCGCACGATCATGTGCAGCTCGCTCTCGAAGACTTTTGCGATCACCGGCTGGCGGCTCGGCTACATCTACGGCGCGCCGGCGATGGTCGCGCAGGGCCGCAAGGTCCACGACTTCCTCACCGTCGGCGCCGCCGCGCCGCTGCAACACGCCATCGTCGCCGGCCTGCGCCTGCCCCCGAGCTACTACGACGAACTCGCCCGCGAATACGCCGAGCGCCGCGACATCTTCCTGCGTTACCTTGACCAGACGGGCCTCCGCTACACGCGGCCGCAAGGCGCATATTTCGTCATGCTCGACGTGTCGCCGTTCGGTTACGCCAACGACATCGAGTTCGCGCACTGGATGACGAAGGAGATCGGCGTCGCGCCCGTGCCCGGTTCCGTGTTTTTCCACACCCCCGAGCACCGCTACGTGCGGCTGAATTTTGCGAAGCGCCCGGCGACGCTCCATGCCGCCGGCGAGCGCCTGCTGAAACTCCGGCGCGGCTGAGCTCCTCCCGTGTTCCAACGCAACGTCCCTCCCGGCATCCATACGATTCGCGGCATCATGGGCGTTTGCCATCTGCTGGTCGATGCAGCGGGCGGGGCGGTGTTCCTCGACACCGGGCTCGTCGGCGAACCGGTGCAGATGCGCTGGCTCCTGCACCGGCTGGGGCTCGCGCCGCGCGCGGTGCAGGCGATCTTGCTCACGCACGGGCATCTCGACCACGCCGGCAACCTTCGCTGGTTGAAACGCTGGACCGGTGCGCCGGTCTACGCGCATCCGGCGGAGCAGGCGCACCTCGACGGGCGCTATCCGTATTCCGGTTTCGCTCGCTGGTGCGGGCGACTGGAGCGCGTGGGTTACGCCGTGCTCGGGAGCACGGCTACTCCAATCGACCGATCTATCGGAGACGGGGACGAACTGCCTTTCTGGGACGGGTTGCAAGTGGTGCATCTGCCGGGCCACACCGAAGGGCATTGCGGTTTCTATAGCGCGCGCCACGACGTGCTCTTCAGCGGTGACTTGTTCGCCAGCTATTTTTTCAACGTCCACCTGCCGCCGCCGATTCTGAACAGCCGGCCGGAGCTGATCCCGGCGAGTTTGCGCAGAGCGCAGGCGCTGAACCCCCGCTACATTGTGCCGCAACATTACGACATCCTCGACGGCGAGTTGCATCGACGCCGCTTCGATACGCTGTGTCGGCGCAAGCTGTTCGCCGGTGCGCGTGGGTAGGTCGAACCCTCCGGCTGAGCCGGAGAAATCCTCTTGCGCGTGACGGCTCACCGGGACGGTTCGCCCTACCGGGGGCTACCCGCGCCCAGCCAGCGCGCAAGGACTCCTAAGCCAGCGCCGCGCGCAGGGCGCGGGTTTCCGCCAGCAGTTCCTGCGCGGCGGCGAGCGCGGCGGACGACACGGGTTGGCCCGCGTCCGTTGCAACCGGGGTTCCCGCTCCGGGTGCGGGAGCGTCGTCCGGGTCGCCGATGCCGCTCTCCCGGAACAGCCGCAACCGCGCCAGGATGAGGTCGCGGATCTCGCCGGCGTTCTCCACGCCGTGAAAGACGCCCGTGTGCAGCGAGTCGCCGGCGCCGCCTTCCGCGTGGTCGCCGCCGCCGCCGGCCGACTGCACGCGCACGTCGGCCAGCCCGAGCCAGCGTTGCAACGGACCTTGCATCACCTCCACCTGCTGCAGATTGGCGAAGCTCATCGTGCTCTCCTGCATCGAGAGCAGGCCGGAGCGGATGCGCAGGCTGCGGTCGGTGACGAGATACCAGCGCAGCTCGAACTCGAGCCGCACCGCCGCATAGGTCACGGGAAGCTGCGCGAGAAAAATCAATATGCCGCCGACCTCGAAGATCTCGAGGAGCACCAGGCCCCAGCGCGGCGTGCGCGTGGCAATTTCCTTGAACATGTTGACGTAACCGCGCCGGTATTTCGCGTTGGACTTGGCGCGTTTCTCCGTCGCCGTCACTTTCGCGGCCCTCGGAGCATCGGTCGCGGCCGGGGCTGACGCCGCCGGTGGCGCGGCGGCCGGAGCCGGCGGCGGGCTCGCGGTTGCCGCCGGGGCGGAGGCGGCGCGCGCCGCGGGGCTCCGCCGGGACTCGCATGGCGCGGAGAATGAGCCGGCGGATCGCATCAAACATGGCCGGAGCCTCCGTCTTGGCGCGGCGGCAGCGCGAGGCGCAGTTCGCGGAGTTCGCGCGCGACTTCGCGGAGCGTCGCGGCGAGGTCGGCGTCGGCCGGTGCGGGGGCGGCTCCGGCCGGCGCGAGAGGGGCTGGTGCGGGGCGGTGGGCGGGGTCTTTCACGCCGCGCATCTTCGAGTAGAGGAAATCGCGCACGGCCTAGAACTCCTTCAGGCCCTCAACGGACATCTCGGCCCCCGCGCTGCCGCTGGCGGTTTGCACGAGAATTTTCGCGAGGCCGAACCAGCGCTCGACGGCGTTGGAGCGGAGATGGATGTCCTGGATGCGCGCGTAGTTCAGGATGATTTGCCGGCGGAAGAGGATGCCCCAGCTCATCGAGATGCCCTCGGCGGTGAACTGGTAGCGCATCGTGCGGTAGCGGAAATACAGGTAGGGCGCGAGGAACGGGAAGGCCGGCGGGATCGCGAGCGCGCTCAGCAGATAATACTTCAGCAGGTCGGGGTGCGGCCGCTCGAGCGCGAGGATGGCGTCGTCGTCAGGGGAGGGGTTCACGAGGCCAGAGGATGCGGTCGCCGCCGCCGACGGCAAGCGCGCACCCGTTGGGAACGCGAGCGGAGTTTGTCATGGCGGGGAGCGAACCGCCTCGGGCAAATCAAAGCTTGATGAGAAACGGAGACATTGGTTCTTTCCGGTCACGGGCCGCAAACAAAGTTGAGTAGTTCGGCAGCGGACCATGCTGCGAAACACAGTTCTTATGAAATTCTCGTCGATGATGATGATGGCAACTCTGCTGGTTTCGGCCGCCGCTTCCGAACCGCAAGAGAATGCTGCTCCCGAAAACAAGCGGGAGTTGAGCGTAGGCCGGACGTTGGATCAGGCTTGGGCAGAGGTCGAATCCGCCCTCGGCCGAGGAACAACTAGCTACCCGATCGTGGTGTTCAAGGGGGAGATCCCGGCAAGACTTGTCGGTCAGCTTGCTCGGGCCCTGCCTGATTGTGCCAAGAAAAAAATCCCGATCCAGATAATCGCGGACAAGGGCGAGAGTGCCCTGAGTGCCCTCTCGCAAGCTGCAGAAAAACAACCGAAGGCTAAGACTCGAGGCCTGCACATTGTGATTTCCTCGCCGAACTACGACGCGCCGGCGTTTGCAAAACTATCTGCTAAAACGGGAATCATCTTTCACTTCGCCAAGGATTGACGCGTTGACGCCAACCAACCAGCGGCTCTCCCCGGCGAGCGAACTCGCAGCTAGATTCCTCCAGATTGGGGACGTCTTACCGCCGTCAGCGACTGGACGTTAAGGTCGTCGCCGGGCGGGCGGGCGACTTCGTGGAGGTCGGCGTGGGTGAGGGAGAGTTCGCGGCGGCGGAGGAGGGGTTCCCGAGATTTCCGCCACAGATCAAACGCGGAGTTCGCGGAGGGCGCGAAGACAGGTTTCGGTGGGTTCGATTCCTCTGCGCTCTCCGCGTCCTTCGCGTTGAAATTTTTTTGCCGGTTTGCCGGTGGGAGGCTAATGAGGCTCGCGTTTTAGACTGCCAGGTAGGGCGAACCGTTTCGGTGAGCCGCGTTTGATCTCCGCCCGTTTAGACGGCTCAGCTGGCTTGTCCGCCATAGCCTTGGCGACGGCGGAAGGCTTCGCCCTGCCCGTGGCCGTCGCCCGGCTGTTCGTTCCGCGGGGCTCACTCGACGAGCTGCCGTCAGGCACCGATTTAATCACACCAAGGTGGGCGCGTGTGGATAGATTCGTGCCGGGCCGCCGCCGGTCTGGTTTTGAGTCTCGCGCGGGCGTCCGGCTCGCCGGTAGTCTTCCGGGCGATGTGTTCCCCAAGAAAATTCCTCGCCCTGCTCCTGTCCGTCCTGGGTGCCGCGCGCGCGTTCGCGGGGTTCACCGACTTCGTGAACGGCGTCCGCCTCGGGCAGGAATTGCCGGCGCACGAGTTCGCCTATCTTGGCGCGTCGCCGGAGACGAAGGGCAAGGTGTTGCTGATTGATTTCTGGGCGACTTGGTGCGCGCCCTGTCTGGAGGCCATGCCGGAGCTGGCAAAAATCCACGCGGACTACGGGGCGCGCGGACTTGTCGTGGTGAGCGTGACGAAAGAGCCTGCCGGCACGGTCGAGGCGTTTTTGAAGCGGCAGCCGCTGAGTCAGGCCGTCGCGCTCGACACCGGCGGCAAGCTCCACGGCGCACTGCGCATCAAGGCGATCCCCTACGCCATCGTGGTGGACCGCCGGAACAAAATCGTCTGGCGCGGCCAGCCGTCCGCGCTGACGGCCAAGGTTCTCGACGCGTTGCTAAAGACGGACGCGCTGGCGGGCGTGAAGTAGGCGGGCAGACTGTGTTTCGCGCGAAACGCCGACGGCCGGGGTTCGGGGTAGTGCGGTGCTTCAGCCCGCGGGAAATGTTTTCGGACGCGGGCTAAAGCGCCGCGCTACCGGGGCGACTTAGCCAGCTTGATCCGTGAGTCTCGGCGAGAAAATACTTTGCTCCCGGCTCTCGGGTCACGGCGCCTTCGCGGCGGGCGCCGCCGCCTCCAGCGGGAGCACGTTGAGGTAGTCGCCGGGCGGGCGGGCGACTTCGCGGAGGTCGGCGTGGGTGATGGAGATTTCGCGGGTGGCGGCTTTGTCGGACGCGCTCAGTTCGAGCTGGCCGCTCTCGGTCATCAGCACGATGCGCTCGATGATGCCGGGATCGCGGCGCCGCACGCGGGACGCGGTGCCCTGGCCGTAGCGCACGTGACCGCTGCCGATGATGACGAACGCGGTGCGCGGTTTGTCGGCGGCACCGTCGCGGCGGCCGGCGACGATGTTCGCGGCCATGGTCTCGTCGCGGGAGACCTGTGCCTCGAAGACGGGGCGGAGTTTCACCGGATCCATCGCCATGTGGACGGCGAGCTGGTGGTTCATCATGCGCTCGTAGGCGGGATCGTCGGTGTCAATCTCCGTGGGCAGCGTGGCGCGCTGCTCAGAGGGGAGCTTGGCAAGGCCGCCGCCGCGGCTGACGGCGCGGATGACTTCGGCGGGGGCGTTGAGCGCGCGGAGGGGAATCTGGTTCGCGTGGGCGAATTCGCAGAGCGCGCGGTAGTCGAGGTAGTTTTTCCACTTCTTCGCCCAGTCGCTCTCGCGCACGAGTGTGTCGTAGTCGATCTCGCCGCGGTTGTAGCGGTCGAGCACGGGCTGGGTGCGCGCTTCGAGCTGCTCGAGGCAGAGCACGAGCGGGAGGCCGCGGGCGGCGAGCTGCTGGAGTAGGTGCAACTGCAACGCGTGGTGGCGCGCGATCGTGTGCGCCTCGCCGACGTAGACCACCCCCGCGGTCGCGAGATCGTCGATCACGTGTTGCTCGGAAGCCTCCTCCCCCTCGACGAGATCGAGCCAAAATTCGGCGGTGGCGGCGGCGCGGGCGGAGGTGACGGCCGCGAGGAGAAGCGAGCAGAGCAGGGAGGGGAGGAGGGGTTTCATCTTCGGAGCGGAAGCATGAACCACAGAGGCGCAAAGACACGAAAAGAAAAGCGGCGGGCAGATTTGATCCGATCCGATTTACAGAAGATAACGAAGGAAACGAAGAGAGGCGAGCCCACCACCAGTTTCGGTTTCTCGGGGTCTCCGTGTCTTTGCGGGGCAAGATCGACTGATCGATTGTCGTTCAAGCGTCCGCGCGGAGAATCTTTTCCCGGAGGTGCGTGCAGCGGAGCTTCGCTTCGGCGTTGCGGACGGCCATGGCGTAGGCGGCGGGCTCGCCGACGAGGAAGACCTTTTTCCGGCCGCGCGTGATGGCGGTGTAGAGGAGATTGCGCTGGAGCATCATGAAGTGCGCCTTCATCAGCGGCACGATGACGACTGGGTATTCGGAGCCCTGGCTTTTGTGGATGCTGATGGCGTAGGCGAGGGCGAGGTCGCCGAACTCGCCGCGGGAGAATTCGTGCTTCGTGCGGTCGAACTCGGCCGTGAGCACGCCGCGCACGCCGTCGATCGCGACGACTTTGCCGATGTCGCCGTTGAAAAGCCCCTTGTCGTAGTTGTTGCGAAGCTGGATGATTTTGTCGCCGGGGCGGTATTCGCCGCTGACCGTGCGCAGGGCCGGCCCTTGTGGCCGCGCCGTTGTTCGTCCGTGTTGCGGCGCGCCGGCAAGCGGCGGCCCGACAGTCCGGCCAGTCGGGTTGAGCGCGGCCTGCAACTGCGCGTTGAGGTTGCCGACGCCGATGGGGCCTTTGTGCATCGGGGCGAGCACCTGCACGTCGTGCACAGGGTCGAACCATTGGAAATGCTGCGGAATGAACTGCGTGCAGAGCGCGATGATCTTGGCGAGGCAGTCTTCGGCGCTGCCGGCGGCGATGAAGTTGAGGTCGCTCCACGCCGGCGCCTTCGCGACTTCCTGCACGACGGGCGGCGGGGAGGCCGTGCCGCTGTTGATGGCGTGCGCCGTGGTGACGATGAGGCTCTCCTCTTTCTGGCGATAGACGAAGGAGAGGCGGGTGACGGGAATAAAGTGAGCGGTGAGCGGTGAGCGGTGAGCGGTTGAGGCGGGGTCGGAAGTCTGGCTGCTCACTGCAGACAGCCTACTGCTCACGGAAATCAAGTCCTTGAGCACATTGCCGGCGCCGACGCTGGGCAACTGGTCGATGTCGCCGACGAGCAGCAGGTGCGCGCGGGCGGGCACGGCTTGCAGCAGCGACGCCGCGAGGCGGGCGTCGAGCATCGAGGCCTCGTCCACGATAAGGAAGTCGGTCGCGAGCGGATGCTGCTCGTTGACGGTGAAGCCGTGACCCTCGAACTTGAGCAACCGGTGAATCGTCGACGCGAAGCCGCCCGTGGTTTCCGCGAGACGCTGGGCGGCGCGGCCGGTGGGCGCGGCGAGATGCACGCGGACTTTCTTCGCTTTCAGGATTTCGACGAGCGCGCGGAGGATGGTCGTCTTGCCCGTGCCGGGTCCGCCGGTGAGGATGCTGAACTTGTGCGCGAGAGCGTGGTGCAGCGCGGCGCGCTGGAGGCCGTGAAACTCGAACCCGGCTTTCTCCTGCGCCCAGGTTAGCGCGGCGTCGATCTTGATGGCCGGCAGGCCGGACGGCACTGCACCGAGACGACGGACAACCTCGGCGATCTTGCGCTCGGCGCGGTCGTTGTTGGGAAGTTGGATGCAGCTGTTCGGTTGGCGGATGACCGCCTTCGCCTCGACGAGGGCGGCGATGCGGGCTTGCACGAGCGCGGCGGAAGTCTCGAGCAGAATGGCGGTGTAGCTGATGAGTTCCTCCTCGGGATAGGCGGTGTGGCCTTCCTCCTGCAACGTCTCGAGCGCGTAGATCAGGCCGGCGTCGAGGCGCGGCGGCGCGTCGTTGGCGTAGCCGAGGTTGATGGCGATGCGGTCGGCGGTCTTGAAACCGATGCCGTCGATCTCGCGCGCGACGCGGTAGGGTTCGCGCGTGATGACCTGCGTGGCGGCGGGGCCGTATTCGTTGACGAGGCGGACGCACTGCGAGGTGGTGACGCCGTAGGTTTGGAGAAAAATATGCACCTCGCGCAGCGTCCTCTGCTCTTCCCACGCGGTCTTGATCGCCGTGGCGCGGACTTTGCCGATGCCGGGGACTTGGCGCAGCTTGCCGGACTCCTCGCTGAGCACGCGGAAGGTGTCGGTGCCGAACTCATCGACGATCTTGTTGGCGTAGATTTTGCCGATGCCGGGCACCAGGCCGCTGCCGAGATATTTGCGGATGCCGTAAACGGAGGAGGGCAGCTCGCTCTGGAACGCCACGATCTTGAACTGCGCGCCGTGTTGCGCGTGGCGGGTCCACTCGCCGGTGAGCCGGAGCGTCTCCCCGCACTGCACGCCGGGCAGCGCGCCGACGACGGTGACTTTCTCCGTGGCGGCGGATTTGGCGGCGGGCAGGCTCTCCGGTTTAAGCTCCGCGATGGTGTAGTGGTTCTCCTCGTTGAAGAAAATGATGCGCTCGAGGACGCCGGTGAGAATTTCGTTGGAAGCGGGAGACGCCACGGCGCGAATCGCAACGCGCTCCGGCCGGAAGCACAAGCCCGGAGCGGGGGGCGTGGGGTGGCGGGCGGGCTACGTCTCCGCCGGCCTGCCGCCACGGGTCGGGCAAGCTGCCGGCGGAGCCGTCCACACGACGGCGCGACTGAGGTGCGGCGCAACGGCGTTGCCCGTCGTTACCCGCGCGACGGCGGGAGGGTTCGCTCTACCCGCCGCACCCGGTCGCGCGCGTGATGGGGCGGGAAGCGGACCCAGATTCACTCACTCGCTCGCAACACCGCGCGGACCGGCGAGCCGTCCCCGCCGACGAGGCGGAGCGGCAGCGCGATCAACTCGTAGCGGCCGGGGGCGACGGCGTGCAGGTCGAGGTTCTCGAGGATGACGATGCCGTTGCGGCCGAGCGCGTGGTGGATCGGCAGCGACTTGCTCGTGGGCGCGTCCACCGATGGCACGTCGAACCCGCAGAGTTTCACGCCGCGCGCGGCGAGCCACGCCGGCACTTCGTCGGCCAGCAGCGGCCAGTTCGTCGGGAAGCGCGTCGGATCGGTCCACGCGTCGGTCTTGAAGAGCACGCGCGGCGTCTGCGCAAAATCGTGCGCCGCGAGGAGCGCGGTCGTGATCGCGTCGTGGCCGCGCACATCCACTACGAGCGCCGGGCCGACGTAAGTTTCAGGCGGCACCTCGTCGATGCGCGCGCCGGCGTCGTCGTAGTGAAACGGCGCATCGGCGTGCGTGCCGTTGTGGACGCTCATCGTGAGCCGGCCGACGTTGACGGACGACCCCTGCGTCTTGGTGGCGACGAGTTGGAAATCCGCCGCCGTGTCGCCCGGCCAGTGGGGCATCCCGGTGTGGATGGGGCGCGAGAGGTCGATGAGTCTCATGTGACGAGGGCGCGCCGCGCCGGGAATTTCTCGTGCGCGCGGGTGAGGAAAATTTGCTTCAGCCGCGCGACGGTCTCGGCGCAGTCGGCGAAGGTGTTGTAGAGCGCCGTCGGCGCGAGCCGGATGATGTCGGGCGGGCGGAAATCCGGGATGACGCCGGCGGCCTTGAGCGCCTGCGCGAGGCGCCACGCGTCGGGGTGGGCGAGGGCGACGTGGCCGCCGCTGCGCTCCGGCTCGCGCGGATTGGCGACGCTGCAGCCGAACTCGGCGAGTTCGGTGTCGATCAGTTCCATAAAGCAGGAGGTGAGCGCGAGCGATTTGGCGCGCAGCGGCGCGACGCCGCCGGCTTCGGCGAAAATTTCGAGCGCGCCCTGCAGCGGCGCGAGGCTGAGCAGGTGCGGCGTGCCGATGTGCAGTGCTTCGGCGCCGGCGGCGGGTTCGTGTTCGTGCGCGAGCGCGAAGCGCCGGTCTTTGCGCACGCCCCACCAGCCGGCGAGGCCGGGGGCGCGGGCGAAGTGCCGGCGGTTGAGATAGAGCGCGCCGGTGGCGCCGGGGCCGGCGTTGAGGTATTTGTAGGAACACCAGCAGGCGAAATCCACGCCGTCGCGCCCGAAGTCGTGCGGCACCGCGCCGACGGAGTGCGAACAATCCCAACCGATGACGATGCCGCGGGCGTGCGCCGCGCGCGTGACCCGGCCGACGTCGAGCAGTTGGCCGCTCACGTAGAGCACGGCGGGCAGCAGCGCGAGTTGCACGTCGGGTGTCATGGCGGCAATGATGTCGTCCTCGCGCAGCGTGCGGCCGTCGCGGCTGGGGACCTCGCGCCGGTGCGCGGCCGGGTCGAGCCCGCGCTGGCGCAGGTGGCTGCCGAGCGCGTGGGCGTCGGAGGCGAAGTTGAGCGAGTCGGCGAGGATGATTTTGCGCGGCGCGGCCGGGTCGAAGAGCGTCGCGAGGAGCTGGTGGAGGTTGGTGGTCGTCGAGCTGGTGACGGCGATTTCGTCGGGCGCGGCGCCGACGAGCGCGGCGAGTTGCGCGGCGAGACCGTCGGCGAGCGTCAGCCACGGCGGCGTGGCGTCGCTCCAGCCGTTGATGCCCAGCGTGCGCCACTCGTCGAGCGCGCGCAGCAGCGAGGCCTCGGCGCGGCGAGAGAGCAGCCCGAGGGAATTGCCGTCGAGGTAAATCTGCCCCGGCGGCAGGAAAAACTCGGCGCGGAACCGCGCGAGCGGGTCGGCTCGGTCGAGGTCGGCGGCGCGGAGCGCGGGGGAGGGCGGACGCATGGCGGAAGGCTCGCGGAAGTTATGACAGGCGCAAACGCAAAGCACGGATTGACACGCCGGCGCCGGGCCGTCACCACTGCCGCACATGAATCGCAGCGCCGCCTATTTTGCCTTTGGCTACTTCGGCTTTTTTACGCCGAAGCAAACGGGCGGCTGTTCACGCGCATAAACTGAGTCACCAGATTTAAGCACCAGAGCCGCCCTCCCCCGGGCGGCTCTTTTGTTTTTCCACCCGCCACCTCCATGATCATTCCGAAACCCAACCGCCTCACTCCGCCGCAACTCGCCGAAGTCACCGACATCGCGTCCGCCTTCGGCTGCAAGATTCAGCCGATCGTCGGCGCCGTGCGCTCGATCTACGCCATCGTCGGGGACGAGCGCGACGACCTCATGATCAACCGCCTCGAGGGTCTCGCCTACATCGACCGCATCGACCGCATCCAGTCGCCGTTCAAGCTGATGGACCGCCGCTCCGACCTCGCGACCGGCCGGCTCCAACTCGGCGGCGTCACGCTCGGCGAAGAACTGCTCGTCATCGCCGGCCAATGCACGATTGATCCGAAGAACCCCAACTACTTTCTCGAGACCGCCCACGCCGTGAAAGAGGCCGGCGCGCAGGCGCTGCGCGGCGGCGTGTGGAAACCCCGCACCAATCCCTACAGTTTTCAGGGCGACAGCCGCTCGCTCGAAATTCTCATGGACGCCGCGCGCCGCACCGGGCTGCCCGTCGTGGCCGAGGTGATGGAGCAGGAGCACATCAATCTCGCGCTCGACGCCGGCGTGCACGTCTTGCAGATCGGCGCGCGCAACGCTCTCAACTACTCCCTCCTCCGCCAAGTCGGCCGCGCCATCGCCGGACGCGACACCGCCGTGCTGCTCAAGCGCGGGCTGCACCTCGGCACCCTCAACGAGTTCATCTCCGCCGCCGAATACATCGTCAGTTTCGGCAACCCCAACGTCATCCTCTGTCCGCGCGGCACGGCGCCGGCGCTCGACGGCTACCGCAACCACCCCGACGAATCGATCACGCCGCTCCTCAAGGAAAAAACCTGGGCCCCGGTCGTCGTCGATCCGTCGCACTCCGTCGGCAAGGCCGCCTATGTGCCTGCGTGCGCGCTCGCCGCGGTCGCTTACGGCGCCGACGGACTTTGCGTGGAGGCGCACGTGCAGCCCAGCCGCGGCATCGGCGACGACCCGAAGCAGGCCGTCACGCCCGACGTGCTCGCCGCGCTCATCCGGCAGGCGCGCGCGCTCCGCGCCATCGTCAAACCGCCGCCCGTCGTCGCGGAGGTCGCGTCGTGAACATCCCCGGAGCTGTCTGCTGGCCGCCAGCCCGAGGCCTTCCGGCCATCCGCTGCGACGCGCGATCATCCTTTCAACGGGGAGGGATTCTGCTGGCCGGCAGAATGTCGTCCGTCCTTCCTTCCTCCGCGGACCGGACGGAGCCGGCCCCTCCACCCCAACCAAGCCGTTCTGCCGGCCGGCAGAACGGGGAACCGAACCCAGCGTCATGAAAAAACAACTCGCCCAACTGCGCCGCAAGATCGACGCGCTCGACCAGCGGGTCGTGAAACTCCTCAACGCCCGCCTGCGCCACGCCCGGCAGGTCGGCGCGCTCAAGCGCGGCGCGCGCAGCCGCATCTACGTCGCCGAGCGCGAGGCCGACGTGCTCAGCCGCGTGAGCGCGACCAACGCGGGCCCGCTCAAACCCGCCGCTCTGCGCGCCATCTACCGCGAGATCATGTCGGCCGCCCTCGCGCTCGAGAAACCCCTCGTCATCGCCTATCTCGGACCCGAGGCGACCAACACCCATGCCGCCGCGTTGAAGAAATTCGGCGCCAGCGTGGACTACCGGCCCATGCCGTCGCTCCCCGACGTGTTCACCGCCGTCGAGAAAGGCGAGGCCGACTACGGCGTCGTGCCGGTGGAGAACTCCACTGAGGGCTCCGTGCGCGACTCGCTCGACCTCTTCGTCGAGACGCCGCTCAAACTCGTCGCCGAGCTGCACCTCGAGATCGAGCACGCGCTCATCTCGCGCGAGCCGCTGGCGAAGATCAGGAAAATCTACTCGAAGGACCAGGCCCTCGCGCAATGCCGGCGCTGGCTCCAGCGCCACCTGCCGCACGCGCAGCTCGTCGCGGTGGACAGCACGGCGCTCGGCGTGCAGCGCGCCGCGAAGGAGCGGGGCGCCGCCGCCGTGGCGCCGCGGCTGGCGGCCGAGCGTTATGGCGTGCCGGTGCTCGCCGCGGGCATTCAGGATCAGAAGAGCAACACCTCGCGCTTCGGCATCCTCGGCCGCGAGGCGTCCGGGCCGGTCGGCAAAGGCCAGGACAAGACCAGTCTGCTTGTCTCGCTGCACCACGAGCCCGGCGCGCTGTTGCACGCGCTCGCTCCGTTCAACCGGCGCAAGCTCAACCTCACGCGGATCGAATCGCGCCCCAGCCGGCTGCGGCCGTGGGACTACATTTTCTTCCTCGATGTCACCGGCCACCACGACGACCCGGCGATGCAGGCCGCGCTAAAGGAGCTGCGCCGGAAATGCCCGCTCGTGAAATGGCTCGGCAGCTACCCGGTGGCGCGGACGTGAGGGGGGCGGCGAAATGTCCGTCAGGAATTCCGAAACTGGAGGAGCGGCTTTACGCCGCGATCAGAAAAACCATCGGGGCATAAAGCCCCTCCTGCAGCCGGAACCACCGCCCGTATTCTGAATCGCCTCGCCGTGCCGATGCACGATCGCTACCCACTGCGCATGAACACGCCGGTGTGGGACGATGCCGCTGGGAAACCGCTGCCGAAACTCGAGGGCACGGTGCGCGCCGACGTGTGCGTGGTCGGTCTCGGCGGCTCGGGTCTCGCGGCGCTGACGGAGTTGCGGGCGCTCGGCGTCAGCGCGGTCGGCGTCGAGGCGCGGTCGGTCGGCGCGGGCGCGGCGGGGCGCAACGGTGGTTTTGTGCTGGCGGGCCTCGCGAAATTTTTCCACGAGACGGGCGCGTCGTTCGGTCGCGAGACGGCGGCGGCGATCTATCGCGCCACCGCGGAGGAGATCCAGCGGCAGGCGGCCGAGATGCCGGGCCTCTTCCGGCTCGGCGGCTCGCTGCGGCTGGCCGCCGACGCGGAGGAGCTGGGGGACTGTCGCGCGCATCTTGCGGCGCTGCACGAGGACGGATTTGCCGCCGAGTGGTATCGCGGACCGGAGGGCGAGGGGATCCTGCTGCCGGGCGACGGCGCGATGCAGCCGCTGCACCGCGTGCGCGCGATGGCGGCCCAGATGCGCACGCAGGCGGGGTCGCTCTATGAAAATTCGCCCGTGCGGCGCCTGGTGCCGGGCGCCGTGGTGACTGACGCCGGCGCGGTGCAGTGCGACACCGTGATCGTGGCGGTGGACGGCAAGCTGGAGAAAATTTTCCCCGAGCTCGCGCCCCGCGTGCGCACGGCGCGGCTGCAAATGCTCGCCACGGCGCCGGCGCCCGAGGTCGATTTTCCGCGGCCGGTTTACTGGCGCTACGGCTATGAATACTGGCAGCAGTTGCCCGACCGGGCGATCGCGCTCGGCGGTTTCCGCGACCACGCGCTGGAGGAGGAGTGGACGCCGAGCGAGGAACCGACGGCGCATGTGCAAGGGCTGCTCGAGAATTTTTTGCGCCGGCATCTGCAGGTGCGCGCGCCGGTGACGCACCGTTGGGCGGCGTCGGTCGCCTACACGGCGGACGGTCTGCCGGTGTTGGAGCAGGTGCGCGACAAAGTCTGGGCCGTCGGGGCCTACAGCGGCACGGGCAACATCGTGGGCGCGCTGTGCGCGCGGGCGGCGGCGCGGCTCGCGTGCGGCGCGCAGTCCGATTGGGCGGAGTTGCTGGCGAAGGCGCGCGCGGCGCGGTAACATCTTCGAAGTCGGCCGGCCATCCCGTAGCCACAGGCGTCCCTGCCTGTGGGGCTCGACTTTTGGTTCAAACCGGGCAGGCAGGGACGCCTGCCGCTACGGGGTTCGCCGACTTCGACGACGTTCTTTTAGTTTGGGCTCGGCACGGGCGGGAGATTGCGGCTCATTCGCGGGATGCCCCCGCTGAAGATCTTGTTCGTCTCGCCCGAGGTAGAACCGTTCGTGAAGGCGGGCGGGTTGGGCGACATGGTGGGGGCGTTGCCGAAGGAACTCGCGGCGCTCGGGCACGACGTGCGGCTGGTGTGCCCGCTCTACGGCTCGGTCAAACGGATCGGCGCGTGGGAGCCGGTCGCGGGCCCGCTCGGGGTCGAGGTCGACTCGCAGACGCGCTGGGCGCGCACGTGGCGGACGACGCTGCCGGGCACGGCGGTGCCGGTGTATTTCATCGAGCACGACGAGTATTTCGCGCGGCCGGAGGTTTACAGCGGCGCGGGCGACAACGACCTGCGCTTCGTGTTTTTCGCCCGCGCGGCGCTCGCGGTGTGCGAACAGGTTGGCTGGACGCCCGACGTGATCCACGGCCACGACTGGACGACGGGGCTCATCCCGGTGTGGCTGAACACGACGCTGCGCGGGACGGCCCTCGGGCGCGTCGCGACGGTGTTCACCATCCACAACCTCGAACACCAGGGCTTGAGCGACAAGCGCGTGCTGCCTTACGCGCGGCTGCCGTGGTCGGAGTTCAACGCCCAGAGCCTCGAGTCCTACGGCGGCGTGAACATGATGAAAGCCGGGCTCGTCCACGCGACGAAGCTCACGACGGTCAGCCCGACCTACGCCGAGGAGATCCGCACTGCCGAATCCGGGTGCGGGCTCGACCACGTGCTGCGGTCGCGCGCGCCGGACCTCATCGGCATCCTGAACGGAGTCGATACGGTTTCGTGGGATCCCGCGACCGACCCGGCGTTGCCGGCGCACTACTCGGCGGCTGATCTCCGCGGCAAGGCGGCGTGCAAGGCGGCGTTGCAGGAGGAACTCGAGCTGGAGTCTGCTCCGGGCGTGCCGCTGTTCGGCGTCGTCGCGCGGCTCGCGCCGCAGAAGGGGCTCGACCTGCTCGCGGAGGCGCTGCCGCTGATCATGCAACGGATGCGGGTGCAATTCGCGCTGCTCGGCAGCGGCGACGGGCCCACCGAGGCGGCGTTCGCGCGCGCGGTGCGGCGTTTCCCGGGGCGCGTGGGCGCGCACCTCGGGTTCGACGCGGGGCTCGCGCGACTCATCCAGGCGGGCAGCGATTTCTTTGTGATGCCGAGCCGCAGCGAGCCGTGCGGGCTGACGCAGCTGTATGCGATGCGCTACGGCACGGCGCCGATTGTGCGCGCGACCGGCGGGCTCGCGGACACCGTGTGGAACTACGCACCGGGCGCCGAGGCGGGCACGGGCTTTGTGTTCGGCGACGCCACCGCGCTCGCGCTCTACGACACGATCGGCTGGGCCGCGGCGACCTATTACGAGCGGCCGCAGGAGCTCGACGCGCTGCGCCGGCGCGCGATGGCGCAGGATTTTTCGTGGGGCCGCAGCGCCGCGCGCTACGCGGAGGTTTATCGCTGGGCCGTCGAGGCGCGGACGGCGACCGTGGCGCCGGCGTGAGACGCGGGGGCGACGGGGAGACGCGGGAGCGAGTGCGGCGTTCGACGACGGGCGGCAGTTTTGTTGGGCCACGGATTCCACGGATGTGGACGGATCGAGGCACGGATTTCTGGCCATCCGGCGCGGGTGGATTGCATCCGTAGAAATCCGTGGAATCCGTGGCGAAAGAAACGGCGCGGGCGCGGCACAGGCGGGAAGCGCGTTGGCTTCGATGCGCTCCGCCATACTAGATTTTTCAATCCGCGGGCTGAAGCACCGCGCTACTTTCAAGAGGCTTTCGGCGGGGCGTCGGTGGCGAGGCCGGTGGCCTCCCACGCGTCAAGCTCCTTGCGCACGGCGTCGAGCTTCGCGCGATAGCCTGTGAGCGCGAGCCGGCCGAGCGGGAGACGGAGCGGAGGCTGGGGCGAATCGACGACTTGGAGCATGGCCTGCGCGGCGAGACCGGGATCGCCGGGCTGGACGCCGCTCGAGTCGCGGATGCGTTGCTCGATCGCGCCGGCCGTCGCGGCGTATTCGGCGATGACGCGCTGCGCGCGCCGGATGGATTCGCCCGCCCACTTGGTGCGGAACGGGCCGGGCTCGACCAGTGTCACGCGGATGCCGAGCGGTGCGACTTCGCGCGCCAGAGCCTCGCTGAAACCCTCGAGGGCAAACTTGCTGGCGTTGTAGAGGCCGAGGCCGGGCGCGGCGGCGAGGCCGGCGATGGAGGAGATTTGCAGGATGTGGCCGGAGCGCTGGCGGCGCAGGTGCGGCAGCACCGCGCGGGTGACGGCGAGGGCGCCGAAAAAATTCGTCTCCATCTGGGCGCGGGCCTCGGCGTCGCTCGCCTCCTCGATGGCGCCGAGCAGGCCGTAGCCGGCATTGTTCACGAGCACGTCGATGCGGTGGTAGCGGGCGATGATGCCGCTGACGACCCCCTCGACGAGCGGGTGCTCGTTGACATCGAGCTGCACGCCGATGGTGCGGCCGGGCGCGAGGGCGTCGAAGGCGGCGAGCTGGGCCGCCTGCCGCAGCGTGCCGACGGCGATGTCGTCGCGCGCCGCGACGGCTTCGGCGAGACAGCGGCCGAGCCCGCTCGAGACGCCCGTGATGAACCAGATTTTCGGAGAAGCCATGAGGCGTCACCGTGCCCACAACGCGCCCCCGCGCAAACACCAAGTGCGCCCGGAGCCGCGCCGCCCGAAGCCGGGTTGTAATATAATACGTTACAACGGGCCGCGGAGCGGAGACGGTCGGGTCAAAGCCGGGTTGTAATATAATACGTTACAAGAGGCCGCGACTGGGGAGCGAGAACGCGGGGGCGGGGAGTGGGGGCGGGGGTGGAGGCGAGAGCTGGGGAGCGGGGCGTGGGCGACCGGGACAGGAAAGTCTGCCCGGGGCGGCGGGCGAAACGGAAACCACATCTGCCGCGACTGGCTCTAGGCGGGGCGCGCTTGTTTCTCTGCCAATGGCGCAAGTTCTACGAGGGCACGTTTTCTTCGTCAGGATCGATATAGCCGAATTGCCCTGTCGTGACCTGCTGGATCAAGATGTCGTAACTAAACGTTGCGTTGTCGAATTCGGGCAGACACTCGTCAACTACGGTCAACTGGCTGCCGTAGCTGTCGCGAAAAATGACGACCGAGGGAAACTCTGTCCGGCCGACGCCGCCGTTGGCGGAGGCGCCTGCCACGCCGAGGAGGCAGTAGTTGGGATCGGGCAACTGGAGCGTCAACTGCACCGAGCCCGTGTAGCCCGCGGGCACGGTGACGACGATTTTCTTGCCCGTGCCGGAGAAGACACCGGTCGGCGCTCCGGGCGACGTGTCGGTGGGAGGGCCCATGAGGGCCTTGATGGTGCCGCCCGAAGAAGCGGGGACGAAGGAGACGACTTGAACGAGGACCGTGGCAGTATACATGTCGGGATTTTAGGGTTGCTGGTTTTTGGTTGAAGCGGCGTCGAAAATGGACGCCGCCGAAGGATCAAGAGGATGGTAGCCGAATTTGCGAAGGCGCGCGATGAGCGGCTGGGCTTCAGCGGTTCGCCCGAGCAGCACGAGGGCTTGGGCCGCCGGATCGAGGAGCCGCCAGTCGTGTGAATTGGTCGCGCGTGGCAGCAGCACTTCTAAAGCGCGACTCCAGTGGCGGGTGGCGACATCCGGCCTGTTTTGGTCGTTGGCTATCCGGCCAGCCAGGATGTTTCCTTGCGCGAACTCCCAGGCCGCCCAGTCGTCGTTTTGAGCTTCCTTGAGTAAAGTTTCGCCGAGTTTGACTGCCTGAGCGACGGCCTCGCCCGCGTCTCGCTGCCCAGTCGCGATCCGCCTCCGGGCTTCCAGTCGCCAAGCGCTCGCCAAGCGGCGAGTAAAAAGTGGGGACGAAGGCTCGGCCTCGACAAACAGTTCGAGCTTGTGGTGAGTTTCAGCGAGGATCGGCGCAGCGGACTGCGCGTCGGTGTCGGCAAGGAGCACGTTTGCCAGTTGGAGGCGGGCGTTCAGAGCGGAGACCTGCCACTGTCGATTTGCAATATCCTGGGCCGTCAATCTATCGAGCAGCGCCTTCGCGTCGGCATACAGAGCGACGGCTTCGGTCCGCCGCCCCATCAAAGCCAAGACGTCGCCCCTAAATATCCGGCTATCCGCCAGCTTCGAATGCAACCGGGCTTGGTTCGGTTCGGTCGTGGCCAGCGCTTCGAGACGGGACGACATTTCCGCGAAATCCTTGAGCGCTTCAGGGTAGGCACCGTTCCGTTCGGCGACAGTGCCGAGCCAGGAGGCGATGTCTGCCAGTCTGAATTGAAGTTGGGTATCGCCGGGTTTGGCTGCGAGCATTCCTTCCATCGAGGCTTTCTCCGCTAGAAAACCGTTTTTCGCGCTTCCTAGATTGCGGTCCTCAAGATCGAGCACGGCCAGGTTGTGATAGCCGGACGTGCGCTCGCGCTGGGCGCGAAAAGTTTCCCCTTCCGCAACAACAAGAGCGACAGCCGAGTCGCGGTAGCGCGTATACCACGCCCGCCCCGTTGCGAAGTCGCCGCGTTTGCGGGCGACGAAGCCGAGCCAGTATTCGGCTTGGGCGCGCTCGAAGAGCATGTCGCCGTCCCGCGGGTGGCGGGCGGCGAGGGCGGCGGCGCGGGCGTAGGCGGTGGCGAAGGCGGCGGCGGCGTCCGCGTAGCGCGCTTCGTCCATCCGCGTCTCGCCGATTTGCGTAAGGGCTTTCGCCTGGCGGGTGAGGGCCGTGTCGGTGAGGTCGCGCGGATCGAGCGCGGCGAAATAGGCCAGCGCTTTGTCGCCGACGCTGTCGAGCAAGGCGAGGCGGCCGACTTTTTTCAGCTCGGTGCGAAAGTCGCCGAGCATGAAGGTGAGCAAGTCTTCGGCCTGTTCCTGGCGGCGTTGGGCGTCGGCGCGGGCGCGGGCTTCGGCGCGGCCGGCGGCGTTGGCGGCGTCGCGCTCGGCGCGGGCGACTTGCTCGGCGCGGGTGGCGCGGATGGCTTGGCGCACGCTGACGACGGTGCCG
>JACQFT010000036.1 GCA_016199925.1 Opitutia bacterium
GCGCGCAGGATCGCCTCGGTGACGAGGCGCACGCCCTCTTCCTGCCCGATGACGTGCTTGTGAAGCTCGTCCTCGAGTTTGAGCAGCTTCTCCTTGTCGCCCTCCATGAGCTTCGTCACGGGGATGTGCGTCCACTTCGAAATGATTTCGGCGATCTCCTCGGCGGAAACTTCTTCCTTCACGAGCGTCGTCTTCGCGGTCCCGGTCTTCTCGACCTTCGCCAGTTCCTTCTCGAGCTGCGGGATGCGGCCGTGTTTCAACTCGGCGATCTTGTTGAGGTCGTAGGCGCGCTCGGCCTTCGCCATTTCAAGGCGCGCGGCTTCGAGCTCTTCGCGGACTTTCTGCACCTTGCCAAGCGAATCCTTCTCCTTCTGCCAAGTCGTGCGCAACGCCGTGGCTTTCTCTTTCGCGTCGGCGAGTTCCTTGCGCAGATCGCCGAGGCGTCGCTTCGACGCGTCGTCCTTTTCCTTCTGCAACGCGGTCTCCTCGATCTCGAGCTGCATGACGCGGCGCTGGAGTTCGTCGAGTTCGGTCGGCAGTGAATCGATCTCGGTGCGGATCATCGCGCAGGCTTCGTCGACGAGGTCGATGGCCTTGTCGGGCAGAAACCGGTCGGCGATATAGCGGTGCGAGAGCACGGCCGCGGCGACGAGCGCGTTGTCCTGGATGCGCACGCCGTGGTGCAGCTCGTAGCGCTCACGAAGTCCGCGGAGAATGGAAATGGCGTCCTCGACCGTCGGCTCCTCGACGAGCACGGGCTGGAAGCGGCGTTCGAGCGCTGGGTCCTTCTCGATGTGCTTCCGATATTCGTCGAGCGTGGTCGCGCCGATACAGTGCAACTCGCCGCGCGCGAGCATCGGCTTGAGGAGATTGCCCGCGTCCATCGCGCCCTCGGTCTTGCCGGCGCCGACGATGGTGTGGAGTTCGTCGATGAACAGAATGATGCGGCCGTCGGCCGACTTGACCTCGTTGAGCACGGCCTTGAGGCGCTCCTCGAATTCGCCGCGGTATTTCGCCCCGGCGACGAGCGCGCCCAGGTCGAGCGAGAACACCGTCTTGTCCTTCAGGCCCTCGGGCACGTCGCCGCGCAGGATGCGCTGCGCGAGCCCCTCGACGATCGCGGTCTTGCCGACGCCGGGCTCGCCGATGAGCACGGGGTTGTTCTTGGTTTTGCGGGAGAGGATGCGGATCGCACGGCGGATCTCCGCATCGCGGCCGATGACGGGGTCGAGCTTTCCCTTGCGCGCCTGTGCCACGAGGTCGAGGCCGTATTTTTCGAGCGCGTTGTAGGTCGCCTCGGGATTGTCGGTCGTCACGCGCTGCGCGCCGCGCATTTGCTGGAGTTCCTTGAGCACCTTGGCCCGGTCGAGCTGGAAGCTCGCGAAAAATCGTTTCAGCGCCGCCGGCCGGCCGACGTGAATGAGCGCGAGCAGCAGATGCTCGACGCTCACGAATTCGTCCTTCAACCGCTCCGCTTCCTTATCCGCCTGCGCGAGGACTTCGTTCAGCGCCTGGGTGACGTAGATTTTCGCAACGTCGACGCTGCCGGTGACTTTCGGCGTCCGTTCGAGTTCGCGGTCGGCCGCGAGCTGCAGGGCCGCGACGGTGAGCCCGAGCTTCTCGACGAGCGCCGGCACGATGCCGCCTTCCTGCGCGAGGAGCGCCACGAGCAGGTGCCACGTCTCGACCTCGTTGTGCGAACGCCGGTGCGCTTCGTTCTGCGCCTCCTGCACGGCTTGGCGCGACATGACGGTCATTTTTTGCGGGTCCATGGGAAAGTGGATTCCCAGCGTATGCACGATGCGTTCCATCGGCAAGGCCGGGGCTTCCCTCCCGTAGTCGGCACATTCCGCCCGGCGCTGTGCCAAAAGATGCGCCGGACGGCGCACCCGCGCGCCAAAGTGACGACCCGCCCCATTGACTATCCGGCCGGGGCGCCTCTAGCTCGGTGGTTCCATGCCCGCCTTTCAAAAACCCGACGAACTCCTCCAACGCGCCTTCCTCGTGGGCGTGCAAACCCCCGGCATGAAACCGGGCGAAGGCGCGGAGCTGCTCGCCGAACTGACGGAGCTGGTCGAGAATCTCGACCTCACGGTCACGAACTCGACGCTCGTCAACCTGAAGGTGACGCAGGCGAGATTCTTCATCGGCAGCGGCAAAGCCGCCGAGCTCGCGGCCCAAGCCAAGGCGGAGGGCGCGCAACTGATCGTGTTCGACGAGGAGCTGTCGCCGGGCCAGCAGAAAAATTGGGAGGAGGAGTTCGGCCTCGCCGTCATCGACCGGCAGGAAGTCATCCTCGAAATTTTTGCCGACCGCGCCCGCACCCGCGAGGCCGTGCTGCAGGTCGCGCTCGCCCGCATGGAGTATTCGCTGCCGCGGCTCACGCGCGCTTGGTCGCACCTGTCCCGCCAGCGCGGCAAGGGCGCGATGGGCGGCGAAGGCGAGACGCAGCTCGAGCAGGACCGCCGCATCGTGCGCGACCGCATCACCCACCTGAAAACCGAGATCGCCACCGTGCTCAAGCAGCGCGAGGTGCAGCGCCGCAAGCGCGCGCGCCAGCCCGTGCCCAGCGCCGCCATCGTCGGCTACACCAACGCCGGCAAATCCTCGCTCCTCAACAAACTCACCGGCGCGCAGCTCTACGCGGCCGACAAACTCTTCGCCACCCTCGACCCGACGACGCGCCAGTTCGTGCTGCCCGACGACCGCACGCTGCTCGTCACCGACACCGTCGGCTTCATCCGCCGCCTGCCGCACCGGTTGATCGAGGCGTTCAAGGCCACGCTCGAAGAAGTCGTCGTCTCGGATTTCCTCATCCATGTGCTCGACGTCACCAACCCCAGCGTGGACCAGCACCAGGCTACGACGCTCGCGGTGCTCGCCGAACTCGGCGCCGGCAAAAAGCCGACGATCACCGTCTACAACAAGATCGACGCCGTCGACGCCACCACCCTCGCCGCGATGCGGGCGCAGCATCCGGACGCGCTCTTCCTCAGCGTGCATACCGGCGCCGGCATGGACGCCCTGCTCCGCCGCTGCTCCGAGCTGGCCGTCGACGATTACGAGTCGGCCGAGCTGCTCATCCCGCACAATCGCTACGATCTCGTCTCGAAGCTGCACACCATCGGCCACGTCCGCGCGCAGGACACGCACGACGACGGCGTGCTGCTCAGCGGACGTTTCCCGATCAAGTCCGCTCCGCTCTACGCTGACTTCCTCTACACGCCGCCCGCTCCGGCCGAGCCGAAAAAGAAAGCGGGGCGGAAAAAGAAATAGACCGGAACGGAGCGGCTGGTGGCGCGCAAGGGCGCAGCAAGCCTGCGCCCCTACAAGATCCGCTTGGCCCGCGGCATCGTCACGACGAGCTTGCCGCGGATCAGCGCCTGCTTTTGCACGCGGGTCAGTTGCTTCAACTGGTATTCGCGCCGCAGCGCCTTCGTCAGACTCAGCGGGCCTTCCTGATAGACCACGCGCACCGGCAGGCGCGGCCGCGTGTATTTGGCGCCGTTGCGCGCGTTGTGCACGGCAAGGCGCGCGACGACGTTCTTGGCCGTGCCGATGTAGAACGTCTTGTCCGCACAGCGCAGGATATAGACGAAGGCTTTTTTCGCGGGCATGGCTCTCAGTGCTCCGGCTGCAGGGCCGGCCCTGGTGGCCGCGCCGTTTGGCGATTGCGAGCCGGCACGGCGACAAGCGACGGCCCTACGTTCGATCTGGCGGGCGGCGAGTTCACCTCAGCGGAAAATCCGGTAGAACAAGTTGCCATACGCCTCGCGGAGCGCGGTCTCGGTGTCGTGCAGCGCGCCGGCGTTGGGCAGAAAATCCAGCAGCGTGAGCGGCCGCGCCGGATCGCGGCGGAAATCGACGGGGAAAATCACGCAGTCCACGCCGGCGTGCCGGAACAGCCACGCCGCGCGCGGCATGTGCCAGCCGGTCGTGACGAGGATGACGCGCTTCAGGTTGTGCGCACGCAGCAGGTCGCGGACGGCCCGCGCCTCGTCGGCGGTGTTGCCGACTTCGCGGGTGATGAGGATTTTCTCCGCCGGCACGCCGCGCGCGATGGCGGCGGCGCGCGAGTCCTCGCCCTCGACCTTGTCGCGCCCTTCCCACGGGATGCGCCCGCCGGTGAACACGAGCCACGGCGCCGCGCCGGTCTGGTAGAGCACGATGCCGGCTTCGAGCCGCTCGCCCGACTCGGCGACGTTCGCCAAAAAACCCGGTTTGACCTGCGGCCCGAAAATTCCGCCGAGCACGACGATGGCGTCGGCCTTCTCCACCCGGGCGACCGGCACCGCCGGGTAGCGTGTCTCCAGCCAGCCGATGAGCCGGTCGCCCACGGCCGGGATACTCGAGCCATAGAGCACCGCCGCCGCCGCCACCGCGGGCCACCGCTTGCGGAGCACCAGCGCGAGCGCGAGCAGCAGCAACGCGAAACCCAGCGGCAGCACGAAAATCGGCAGCAGTTTGTTCAGGAAAAGCATGGAGAAAAACATTGCAGGCTGAGGCTGACGAGAGAGTCGCGACGGCTCCAGCCGCAAGTGACCGGGTCGCGCGGCGCAATTTTCACCTCCGCAGGTGTCCCGCCGGACCGCAAAAATCGCCGCTCAGCCAAGGCAGGCGGCCCTGACCGACGGCACCACCAAACGGCGGAAAATCGAATCGACCTCGGCCGGGGTGAGCCGCGGATTTTTTTCGCACCACCAGAGGATCTGGGAGACCAGCGCGTCGCAGACAAAGTTGACCACGGCGCCGCGCGGGATGTCGTCGGAGCGCTCGGGGCGTCGGGCCGCGGCCAGTTCCAGGCGGACGAGGTCGGACAGCATGCTGCGTATCCGCGCCATCACGAGACCGCCCCCGCTCTGCCCGAGCGCGCGATACAGGTCGCGGTGCGAATCCACGTGTTCAAAGAGGGCGGAGCTGAAGCCCAGCAACCGCCCGGGCGAATTCTCCGGGGCGGCCTGCGCCGCGCGCTGGTGCTCGAGCAGATGGTCGCGCAGCAAATTCAGGCCGCTCAGGAGCAGGCCTTCCTTGCCGGCATAGTGTGCGTAGAACGTCGACCGCCCCACGTCGGCGTGCGCGATGATGTCGCCGACGCTGACGGCCTCGTAGCCGTGCTTGAGCGTCAGCTCGAGCAGCGCGCGGTAGAGCGACTGCTGGGTGCGGCGGACGCGCCGGTCTGCTTTTTTTTTCGTTTTCACGGGCCGGCGGGTTTCGGGAATTCTGGCCGCGGTTGTTCCGTATCGCACAGCGAAGGGGCCAAGTTCATTGACGGGCGGCGGGGAAATTTCGGGACATGTGTCCATCATGAATCAACCGCTCTCTTCACCGCAATCCGGGAATTCCGCCGCGGCCGGCCGGCCCCGCCCGCCCGCCGCCGCCGCGCGCCCGCTCGTCGAGCTGGAGGCCGTCGCCAAAATCTACGGAACGGCCGCGCGGCCGGAAACGGCTTTGCGCGCCGTCTCGCTCACCGTCGGCGCCGGCGAGTTCGTCGGGATCGTGGGCCGGTCGGGCAGCGGCAAATCGACGTTGTTGAACCTGCTCACGGGCCTCGATCTGCCGACGAGCGGCGGCGTCACGGTGGCCGGCACGCGCCTCGACCGGTTGAGCGAAGAGGCCCGGGCGGTGTGGCGCGGGCGGCACGTGGGCATCGTCTTCCAGTTCTTCCAGCTCCTGCCCACGCTGACGGTGATCGAAAACGTGATGCTGCCGATGGATTTTTGCGGCACCTTCGCCGGCGCGGCCCGGCGGCGGCGCGCCGCGGGCCTGCTGGCGCTGGTCGGGATCCCGGAGCAGGCGGACAAGCTCCCTGCCGCGCTCTCCGGCGGCCAGCAGCAACGCGCGGCCGTCGCCCGCGCGCTCGCGAACGATCCCCCGCTCGTCGTCGCCGACGAACCGACGGGCAACCTCGACTCCGTCACGGCGCAGAGCATCGTGGCCCTGTTCGGCCAACTGCGGACCCAGGGCAAGACGGTGGTCGTCGTGACGCACGAGCGCGATGTCGCGAACTATGTGAACCGGGTCGTCACGCTGCGCGACGGCGCGGTCGAAGCGGAATCGGCGGGCGCGCTCGGCTTCGCGTCCGCCGGAGGAGAATCCCCATGAACCACCCGCGCTGGCAAAAACTCCGCGGCGACCTGCGCGCGTATCGCGGGCGGGTCGCGCTGATGGTGCTCGCCCTCGCGGCCGGCCTGCTCGGCGTCACCGCCATGCTGACCGCCTACACGATTCTGACGCGCGAGATCGCGCGCAACTACCTCGCGACCAATCCGGCGTCGGCCACGTTGGAGCTGGAGCGCGTCGATCCCGCCCTCGTCGCCCAAGCGGCGGCGTTTCCCGGCATCGCCGAGGCGGAAGCGCGCGGGGCCGTCGTGGCCCGCGTGCGCGTCGGAGCGGACTGGCTGCCGCTGCTGCTGTTCGTGATCGACGATTTCGCGGAGGTGAAACTGAACCGGTTCGCGCCCGAGGCCGGCGCGTGGCCGCCGCCCGACGGCTCGCTGTTGCTCGAGCGGTCGGCGGTCGCCATGCTGCAAACCGAGGTCGGCGGCGCGCTGTGGATCAAGACGCCCCACGGGGCGGCGCAGGCGGTGCCGGTCGCGGGCCTGGTGCACGACCCCGGGCTGGCGCCCTCGTGGCAGGAGCGCACGGGCTACGCCTATATCACCCGCGCCACGCTCGCCCGGCTCGGCGAGCCGCCGGTCCTGGAGGAATTGCGCATCCGCGTGACCGGCGCCGCGCCGGACGCGGCCGCGATCAACGCCACGGCCCAGCGACTCGCCGCGTGGTTGCGTGCGCGAGGCCAGCCGGTCCACTCGATCCAGATTCCGCCGCCGCGGATGCATCCGCACCAAACCCAGATGAACGGCGTGCTGTGGCTGTTCATCACGTTCAGCCTGCTGACGCTCGCCTTGAGCGCCGTCATGGCGGCGACGGTCGTGGCGGGCATGCTCGCCGGCCAGGTGCGCGCGATCGGCATGATGAAAGCCGTGGGCGCACGGACGCGGCAGATCGTCGCGCTGTATGTCGTGCTTCTCATCGGACTCGGCGGCGTGGCGGTGGCGCTCGGGCTGCCGGCGGGTTGGTTCGTCGGGCGAAAATTCGCCGGCATGATCGCGGTCCTGCTCAATTTCACGCTCGGCAGCATGGCGGTGCCGGGGTGGGTTTTCGCCGTTGTCGTGGCCGCGGGCCTGCTTCTGCCGCTCCTCGCCGCCAGCGGCCCGATCCTGCGCGGCAGCCGCCTGACCGTCCGCGCGGCGCTGAGCGACTACGGCGCGAACGCCGAGACTTTCGGCCAGCGCGGACTCGACCGGTGGGCGGGCGCGCTGGGGGGACTCGGCAGCCTGCGGCTGCTGGCGCTGCGCAATCTGCTCCGGCGCCGCGGGCGGCTCGCGCTCGCCCTCGGATTGCTCGCCGCCAGCGGCGGGTTGTTCATGACCGGCCTGAATTTGAAGGAAGGCTGGCGCCACATGGTGAGCCGCGTCTACGCGGACCGTTTCTACGACGTGGAGATCCGGCTGAACGAGCCGGAGTCGGTGGCGAAAATGGAAACCGTGCTGCGCCGCGTGCCCGCGGTGCGCACCGTCGAAGCCTGGGGCTACTCGGCGACCGCGCTCGCGCACCCCGGTCAGACCGACGTCGCCCACACTTATCCCGACGGCGGGCACGGCAGTTTCATGCTGCTGGGTGTGCCGGCCTCGTCGCGGCTGGTGAGATTCCCGCTGCTCGCCGGCCGGTGGCTGCGGCCCGACGACACCGATGCCGTCGTGCTCAATCACCTGGCGCGCGCGCTGGTGCCCGGCGTCGCCGTGGGGCAGCGAGTGTTGCTGTCGGTCGGCGGCCGCGCGGTGGAGTGGCGCGTCGTGGGGATCGTCGAGGAGGTCGGCTCGCCCGCCGCGGCCTACGTCAACGGCGCGGCCTACGCGCTCGCCACGGGCACCACGGGGCGCGCGCAGATGCTGCGCCTCGCCTCCTCGACCCGCGATCCCGCCGAACGGACGGAGGTGATCCGGCGGATCGAGGCCGCGCTCGCCGACGCCGGCGTGAGCGTGCGCACCGGCCTGCCGCTCGCGGAATTAAAAACGGCCATCGGCGACCATGTGGCCGTGTTGATCGGCACGCTCGTCGCCACCGCCACGCTCGTCGGACTGATCGGCGGGCTCGGGCTGGCCGCGACGATGAGCATGAACGTCATGGAGCGCACCCGCGAACTCGGCGTGATGAAAGCCATCGGGGCGCGGCCGGCCGCGATCCGCACGCTCATCGTGCAGGAGGGAATTTTTATCGGGGCCGCGAGCTGGCTCCTGGCGGTGCCGCTCTCGCTCGGGCTCTCGCAGATCGTCGGGCGCATCGTCGGCCTGATGTCCTTCAAGGTGCCGCTCGCCCTCGTGCCGTCGGTCCCCGCCCTGTTCGTCTGGCTGGCGGCGGTGATCCTACTCTCGGCGCTCGCGAGCTCCGTGCCCGCCTGGCGCGCGGCGCGCCTCACCGTCCGCGAAGCGTTGGCCCACACCTGACGACGCTCCGGTCTCGGGCGACCCGCCACGCAAAAGTCTCGTCCCCCATCCTCAACCAAATCCCATGAAAAAACGCCTCCTCCTCACCCTCGCCCTGGTCGCGCTCGTCGGCGGCCTGCTGTATCTCGCGCACACGGCCGATCTCGTCGGGCTCATCAAGAACATGCACGGCGGTTAGCATGGCGCCGTGCAGTTCCGCGCCGCGATTCCGGCGATCATCGGAGGGAACGGCACGAGACGGGTGACGTTGCCCTCGGGGTTTCTGTGCCGAGGAACATTCCAGAGCGATCTTAGCCGGCGGCGGCGCCGCGGTCCGGCGGGCAGTCGAAGGGCTCGAATTTCGGCGCGCACAGGTGATTGACGGCGAAGGCCACGAGGTAGGCGCAGCCGCAGGCGACGAAGAGCACCGCGTAGCCGCCGGTGACGTTTCCCGCGGCGGTGAACTTGTCGAGGAGCTGGCCGGAAATGATCGGGAAGAGGATGCCGCCGACGGAGCCCGCCATGCCGCCGAGGCCGATGACGGAGGCGACCGCGGCTTTCGGAAACATATCCGACACGCTCGTGAACAGGTTGGCCGACCACGCCTGGTGCGCGGCGCCGGCCAGACCGATGAGGAGCACCGCCGTCCAGTCGCCAACCTGCGTCGCGGCCATGATGGGCAGCACGCAGAGCGCGAAGACGAACATGCCGGTCTTGCGCGCGCGGGTGATGCTCCACCCCGACTGCGCGAGCCGGCCCGTCACCCAGCCGCCGGCAATCGAGAGCACGGTGACGATGGCGTAGATCGTCACGAGATGCACCCAACTGTTCTTGATGTCGAGGTGGCGGGTTTTTTTGAAATAGTCGGGCAGCCAGATCAGGAAGAACCACCACACGGGGTCGGTGAGAAATTTCGCGAGGATGAACGACCAGGTCTGGCGGCAGCGGAGCAGCTTGCGCCAGGGGATCCGCGCACCCTGCTCCGGCTCGGCGTCGCTGCGGATGTGGGCCAGCTCGGCGGCGCCGAGCGCCGGGATTTTCTCGGGGAGGTTGTAGAGCGGCACCCAGAGGAAGAGCCAGAGGAAGCCGGCGACGCCCGCGAAGACAAACGCCATCTGCCAGCCCCACGCCAGCGCGATCCACGGCACGACGGCCGGCGCCACGATGGCCCCGACGTTTGTGCCGGCGTTGAAAAGACTGGTGGCGAAGGCGCGTTCGCGCTTCGGAAACCACAGCGCCACCGCCTTGATCGCCGAGGGGAAATTCCCGCCCTCGCCGAGGCCGAGCGCGACGCGCGCGACGAAGAACCCCGCGACCGAGCCGACGAGCGCGTGCCCGAGCGCGGCGAAACTCCAGGCGACGATGGAGACGCCGTAACCGATCTTCGTGCCGAACCGGTCGATGAACCAGCCGAAGCCGAGCAACCCGACGGCATACGCGCCCTGGAAGGCGGCGTTGACCAGGCCGAACTGCTCATTGCTCCAGTGAAACTGTTCGTCGAGGAGCGGCTTGATCAGCGAGAGAATCTGCCGGTCGACATAGTTGATCGTCGTGGCGAGGAAAAGCAGCGCGCAGACCAACCAACGGTAGCGACCGACAGGGGCGGAGAGAGGAGGCGTCATGGGGTGAGTGGGGCGGGAGGTGAACTGCAGCTCGCCGCACTGAGCAGGCGGGCGCGCGGAAAATTTTCAATCTTCGATTTCACGGGGCGGAGCGGGCGGCGAGGCGGTGAATCTGGCAGCCGGCGAGCAGGAACGCGCCGACGCCGAAGGGTTCGGTGGCGTCGGGGTCGAACTGCTCCGGCATGGACCCGACCGGTTGCACGCGGGTGAGCTGCCCGTCGGGCTTCACGCAGCTCAACAACGCCGCCCAAGCCCGGGCAACGACCGGCGTGAACTCCGCGCGGTCGAGCAGCCCCTCGTTCAGGCCACAGGCGAGCGCGTAGCAAAAAAATCCGGTGCCACTGCTCTCCGGCTCGGGGAACGCGGCCGGATCGAGCAGGCTGGAGCGCCAGAAGCCGTCGGCGCTTTGCAATTCCGCGATCCGACCGGCCATCGCCCGAAACTGGGCGACGAAGCGCGGGCGGGCGGGATGGGCGGGCGGCAGGGCCGCGAGCATCCGCACGAGGCCGCCCAGCACCCAGCCGTTGGCGCGCGCCCAGAAAACCTTGGCCCCGTTCTTTTCCCGCCGCGAAAAAAAGCGGCTGTCGCGAAAGTAGAGTCGTTCCGCCGGGTCGTAGAGGAAATCCGAGGTCACCCACCATTGGCGGATCGCGAACTCGCGGTAGCGCGCCTCGCCCGTCACCTGGCTGAGCTTGACCCACGCCGGGGGCGCCATGAAGAGCGCGTCGCACCACGACCACCGGTCGAGACCGTCCGGGTTGCGCTCGGGGTCGAAGAGGAGGTTGTCGTCCTTCGGGTGCGCGAGGATGTCGTCGAACCGCGCGCGCAACGGCGCGATCATCGCGGGGGCGTGTTCCCGCGCGAACAAATCGGCGTAGGTCTGACCGACGGCGTGGTCGTCGGCGTGATAACGGCGGGCGCCCGGTTGCCAGCCGTTGCCCTCGCCCATGGCGAGCAGGGCGGCGGGAAACCGGGGCTCGGCGGAAATCTCCACCAGCGCCATCACCCCGGCGTAGAAGGTCGCATAGTGCCAACCGTCGGGCTTCCAGCGCGGCGCCGGATGAGCGAGTTGCCAGTCGGCCGCTTGCTCCAGGACCGGCAACGGGGAAACGAACTCCGCTCCGCGCGCCTCCGCGGCGAAAATTAGCCCGGCCAGGAGAACGATGCTGCCGCGGCGGACGAGCGGCTTTCTTCGCGGCGCGTCCGAAACTCCGTTCCACCGGCCGGCAAAATGTTTCGGTCTTGCGGGGACGGGAAGGACCGGCTCCGTCCGGTCCGCGCTCCGACGGCGGACCCGGCGGACGACACGGAGGTCGTCCCTCCAAGGCGGAGCGACGGTCGTCAATGGCATGAGGTTGGGTGGATGACTCCGGAGCCCGCCGAGGCGGGTAAACTGGTTCCGGGGCTGTTCATGGCGCGACCGAAAGCGAAATCGTCACCGGCGAGCGCAGGCGCGCGGCGGTGGCGGCGACGGCGGCGTCCCACTCGGCCGCCGTGGCGAAGTCGCCCGAGCGCGACCAGCCGGCGCCGACATAGTAGCAAAACGGCTGGCCGGATTTCACCGGCACGAGCGCGAGTTGGTTGAGCTCGTCCTCGGTCGTCGCGGCGAAGGCGCCCGCGCCGAGCAGCACGGCAGTGCCGAGCTGGCCTTCGGCGTCTTTCGGGTAGGTCGTCCAGCGGCTGAGGCGGCCGGTGGCGGGCGAATTGACCACGACGGCCGGCAGCTCGCGGCCGGCAGCCTTGGCTTTGGCGAGACCGAGCGCGAGCGTCACCTCCGGCCCGCCGGTAAAGGTCAGCGTCGTCTCGACGCGATGGAAATTCGCGCCGGCATCGACCGTGAACCGCTTGCGCTCGCTCACGCGCACGCCGCCGGCGTCCCACGCGTCGTAGTCCAGCTCGAAGACGGCGCGGAGCGGGCCGTTGGCGAGCACCCGCCAGGAACTCCAGTTGCCCGACGGGTGGAGCCGGCCGGCCGCCCAGACGCCCGTGCCGCCGAGCCCGCGGGACGTGCCGACCGTGTAGAAGTCGAGGCCCTCGCCGTTGTCGCGGTGGTAGGCGTCGTGGCCGCGGAGATACCAGCGGTCGATGATCGGGTAACGCACCCGCTTGGCCCAGAGGTCGAGGCCGCTGCCGGTCAGCCGGTGGCGGCCGGCGGCGGGCGTCGCCAGCGCCGGCCCGTAAACGCGGTGGGCCAGGCGGTCGTTCTCGAAAGCGAAATCGTCGAACCGTTCCGGCACGTAGCGCGCGAAGACTTTGGCGGGCCACGGCGGCACCGGCCCGGGCGCGCGCTCGACGGTGAAGACGGCCCTCGCCTCGCCCGCGGCGAAATCGTGCTGGAACAGCACGTCGCCGTAGCGGCCCGCCACGTCGTCCGGTTGGAAGTTGGTGAACTGGTAGGCGAGCGCCGCGCCGGCGGCGTCGCGCACGACGAGGCTGTCGGGCTGCGCGCCGGGAAGGCGGCCCGCCACCTCGGTCCACGGCACGCTGATGGTCTCGGCGGGTCGGGCGGCGGCGAGACCGTGCGCGACGGTGACCACCAGCCGCTCCGCCGCGCCGGCCGGCGCGACGAGCAGCGCCGCAAGGAACAAGAAGGGGGAAATTTTCATGGGCGGCCAAGATGAAATCGTGAGTTGCATACGGTTTGGGCAGAGGGCTGGCGGCTGGGCGGGAGGCTTCCGGAAAAATACGGTCAGCGCGCGAGCCAGCCGCCGTCGATGGCGAGCGTGAACCCGTGCATGTAGTCGGACGCGGGCGACGCGAGAAAGACGACGGCCCCCGCGAGGTCGTCGGGCGTGCCCCAGCGGCCGGCGGGGATGCGCTCCAGGATCGCCTGGTTGCGCGCGGCGTCGGCGCGGAGCGCCGCGGTGTTGTCGGTCGCCATGTAGCCCGGCGCGATGGCGTTGACGTTGATGCCCTGCGCGGCGAGTTCGTTGGCCATGAGCTTGGTGAGCCCGTGCAGGCCGCTCTTCGCCGCCGTGTAGGACGCGACGCGCAGGCCGCCCTGATACGAAAGCATCGAGGCGAGGTGGATGATTTTTCCGGGCGCCTGGCGCGCGACGAGGTGCCGGGCGAATTGTTGACTGAGCCGGAACGCGGCGGTGAGGTTGACGTCGAGCACCTCGCGCCAGTCCTCTTCGGTGAAATCGAGGAAGGCGGCGCGGCGGATGAGGCCGGCGTTGTTGACGAGAATATCGGCGCGGCCGAAGGCCGCCACGGTCGCCGCGAGGATGTGCCCGGCGGCGGCCGGCGCGGCGACGTCGGCCGCGACACGCAGGCAGCGGCGGCCGAGTTTCTCGATGTCGCCTTGCACCGCCGCGGTGTCGCCGCGGGCGACCAGCACGAGGTCGGCCCCCGCCTCGGCCAGCGCCACGGCCAGGGCGGCGCCGAGCCCGCGCGAGGCGCCGGTGACGATGGCGACTTTGCCGGTGAGACGGAAACGATCGAGCACGGAAGTCATGGCCCGCAACGGATGACCCGCGGATCGACCGGATCCATGTCGCTGAAATCCTGGTTCTCGCCGCCCATGCCCCAGACGAACGCGTAGTGCGTGGTGCCGACTCCGCAGTGGATCGACCACGGCGGCGAGAGCACGGCCTCGCGGTCGCGCAGCCGGAGATGCCGGACCGCGTCGGGCCGCCCGAGGAAATGTTTCACCGCGCCGCCCCGCTTCAGATCGAAATAGCAATAGACCTCCGACCGGCGCAGGTGGGTGTGCGGCGGCATGGTGTTCCACCGGCTGCCGGGCTGGACCACGGTGAAGCCCATCACCAACTGGCAACTGCGGATCCCCGCCGGGTGGATGCAGCGAAAGAGCGTGCGCGAATTTTTTTCAGCCGGCGCACCGAGCCCGAGGCCGGCCGCCGGATCGTAGGCCAGACGGCGCGTCGGGTGCCGGGCGTGCGCGGGATAGCTGAGCAGGTAGAACTGCGCCGGCGCAGCCGCGCGCTGGGAATGAAAGACCACCCTTCCGGCCCCCCGGCCGACATAGAGACAATCGAACCGTCCCAGGCGATACCGGCGCCCGTCGACGACCACCTGGCCGGCCCCGCCGGTGTTGATGATGCCGAGTTCGCGGCGTTCGTTGAAAAATTTTGCACGCAGCGCCGGCGGGCACGGCAGCGCGAGTCCGCCGCGCAGAGGCACGGCCCCGCCGATGATGGTGCGGTCGGTCTCCCAATGGCGGAGGCTCACCCGTCCGCGCCGGAAGAGGCCCGCGACCACGAAGGCGCGCCGCAGCGCGGCGCCGCCGAGACCAGGATAACCGCGCGAATCAATGGAAGAAATTTGGTCCATGGGAAAAGGGTCGGCCGGGTTCGCGGACGGGGGCCCGGCGCGACCGGGCGCGCGACTGGTTGGCATCGAAGCAATCGTTATCGGCGAGATTTTTTCCGCTGAGCGTGACCGCCCGGTTGGCCCCGTTCATCTTCGAATCGTAGCCGTCCGGCATCGGGCGGTTCACGTCCAGTTCGGTAGGCCGGTTGCTGTCGGTGCCGATCTGTTGCTTGAACTTCACAAAGGAGTTGGTCGGGGGCGCTTGGTGAGGCAGTTCACCGTGCCGTCGGGCGTGATCCGGCCGCAGAGCAGGGACGCCGGGCCTTCGACGACCTCGACGCACGCGATCTTGCCGGCGTCGACACAGCGGCGGCCGGCACGGAATCGCCGGCCCGGCAGCCCACGACCCGGTCGGTCGCGACCGTGGCCGGCGAGAGGGCACTCGTCGGGTCGGCCGGCGGGACGGTCGCCGGAGCCGGCGGCTCGGCGGCGAGGACCGGCGCCAACCGGAGCAGGCCAACCAGCGGGCGGAGAGCGGGGCGAAACCGGGGGGAGACGTGCATGGGGGCGGCGGGGTTGGGGCGAGGCCCGGAGCCGGGCGCGGCGGCATTTCGCTAATGAACTTCTCTTTCATGGTTGAACCTGCGCCCTCTTGGCAACAAAAATGTCCCGCCGCGCCCCGCTCCGTCTTTCCCCTTGGCCCCCGCGCGCAAAAAGTTTACTCCCCGCCATGCCGCTCCGCCCGTCCCCGCCCCGCCCGAACGCCGCCGACCAGAAACTGCTGCGTTACGTCATCCCCAACCTCCGCAACGCCTGCCGCATCCTCAAGTGGCTCGGCCACAAGCCCGACGGCTGCAAGGCGGCCGACCTCGCGCGCGACCTCCACATCCCGGTCACCACCACGATGCGCATCATGGTCACCCTCCAGCTCGAGGGCCTGGTCCGCAAGGTCGAGAGCCGCTTCGAGCTCGGTCCGGTGCTGATCTCGCTCGGCAACGCGTCGCTCGCGGGCACGGAGATTCGGGACCTGGCGCTGCCGCTTCTGGCCACCCTCACGGCCCAGACCGACGAGACCTCCCACCTCGCGATCCCCTGCGACGACCGCTCCCTGATCGTCGCCGTGCAGGACAGCCCCCACCCGCTCCGCGCCGCCTCGCGGCCGGGCTTTCTGGCCGAACTGCATTGTTCGTCCACCGGCAAAGTTTTTCTCGCCTACGCGCCGAGCCGCCCGTTGGCGGAGATTTTTCCCCGCGGCGCCCCCCGGCGCACCCCGCGCACCAAACGCACTCTGGCCGAGATCAAGCGCGAGATCGAACTCACCCGGAAGCGCGGCTACGGACTCGACGACGAGGAGTTTCATCCCGGCGTGCGCTGCCTCGCGGCCCCCATCACCTCCTCCGACGGCGTGGTGGTGGCCGCCATTGGCATCACGGCGTCCGTCCAGCGTTTCTCCCGCGAACGGATTCCGGAAATCGCGCGCCTGGTGCGCGCGGCGGCGGACGAACTCTCGCGCCGGCTCGGCCATGCCCGCTGATTTTTCTCCCCGAGGGCGGGCCGGCCGACCGGGCCCCGGCCCGGACCTGGGGCAACTCGCGACCGCCGCTTCTGTTGGGAGGGAAGACCTCCTTGTCGTCGGTCTTGTCACCGGCTGCGGGCCGGATGGAGCCGGTCCCTCCACTCGACCCACCACGCCGTCAGCTTCCAGCCCACCGCCCCGCCACCCATGAACAAATCCGCCGTCATCGCCCGGCTCAAAGCCGAAAAAGTCATCGCGCTCATCCGCGCCGACAACTCCGCCAGCCTGCTCGATTGCGCCCGCGCGCTGTCCGCCGGCGGCCTGAACTGCATCGAGCTGACGATGACGACCCCGGGCGCGCTCGAGCTCTGCGCACAGGTCGCCCGCGAATTGCCGCAGGTGCTCCTCGGCCTCGGCACCGTGCTCGACGCCGAGACCGCGCGCCGCGGCATCGCCGCCGGGGCGAAGTTCATCGTCACGCCGGCGGTGCGCCCGACGGTCATCGCCGTCGGCAAAGAACTCGACGTTCCGATTCTTTCCGGCGCGCTCACGCCCACCGAGGCCTATGCCGCCCACGAACTCGGCGCCGACGTCGTCAAGATTTTCCCGGCGGAATACTTCGGCCCCGCCTACATCAGGTCGCTCAAGGCGCCGTTCCCGCACCTGGAGTTCCTGCCCACCGGCGGCGTGACACCGGAGACGGTCGGCGAATTCCTGAAAGCCGGCGCCTTCGCCACCGCGGCCGGCAGCGCCCTGGTGTCGCCCGCCGCGCTGAAAGCGAAGGACTGGCCCGCCATCACCGCCCGCGCTCGCGAGTTCGTCGCCGCCGCCGCGAAGCCGTAAGCGACCCGGCCGCCCCGGCCCGCCCGCCGGCCGAGGCGGCTCGCGCGCCAGCGCGGCGCCGGGGTGAGCGCGGCCTCGGCGAGGTGGACCACCCGCGGTCGCTCCAGCGCACGGAGATCGAAATCCGAAAGGAAAAACATGGGGGCGAGTCTCGCCGGGGTAGCTCACGGGGTTGAGCTCCGCCGGCTCGCCGAGTCGCCGCGTTTCGCCCCCGCGCCGGCCGGCTGCCGGACGCGGAAAGGACGGACAAACCTGCGACGCCCAAGGATGAAAGCTGCGTTCATTAGTGGTTTTTCACGGTAGCAGACCGGGCGTCCGTGCAAAGGGCTAATTTTCCCGCCGGGCCCCGTCGGGCTCTCCGCTGCCGGCGTGCGGCGGGGCGGCGAGGACAGGCTGGGACGCGGCGACGCCGGCGTCGGAAAACCCGACGCCGCGCGCGGGCAACAGCCGCCGGGCGGCCGGAGTCGCTTCCCCCGCCCGAGACGAGATGCGGCCACCCCGCGCGTGGGCGTCCCCGCCCGGCCGCGCGTGGCGGCTGCGGACGGGAGACCGGCGGGGGTTTTCTCCGGCCTTGACGGGCCCGGCCGGCGAGGGCGGCGCGCAAAGATCTGTTAGCCGTAACGTGGGCGCATTCGAGTTTTGACCGCGAACGCAACGAGCGCGAAGCTCGGTGATCCCGCCGAGTGTTCGCACGTTCTGCCCGCGCTGATCCCGCCGCTGGTTTCCATCGGTCCCCAGCCTCCGGCCTTGCCGGCCCCGGCGTTCTCACCCGTCCTCCCCGCACCATTTTTCGGAACCATGAACCACTTGATCTTGCTGTTCGCCTGGCTCGTCTCGGCGCAGACGGAGGAGCCGACGGCGCCGCCACCCGGGACCCGGATGCTTGGCCGCATCCCGCCGAACGTCCTGTTTATCGCCGTTGACGACCTGCGCCCGATCGGCGGCGCGTATGGCAGTCCGCAGGTGAAAACTCCGCATCTCGACGCGCTCGCGCACCGCGGACTCCGGTTTGAGCGCGCCTACTGCCAGCAGGCGGTTTGCAGCCCGTCCCGCACGTCGCTGCTCACCGGTCGCCGGCCGGACACGACGCGCGTCTACGACCTGCAAACGCATTTCCGCCTTCATCTGCCCGAGGTGGTCACGCTGCCGCAGTTGTTCAAGCAGCACGACTATCACAGCCAGGGCCTCGGCAAAATCTTTCACGTCGGCCTCGACGATCCGCAGTCCTGGAGCGTGCCGCACTGGCTGCCCGCGGCCAAACTTTACTCCAGTCCCGCGATCCGCGCGGCGCTGGAGGCGGAAGCGATTCGCCGAGGCGGTGCGCCGCCGGGCGCGGCCCCGGTGCTCCGACGCGACCCCAAAACCGGCACGGTGCTGAAGGTGGGCAATCCCAAGATCAAGGTGCGCGGCCCGTCGTGGGAAGCCCCGGACGTCCCCGATGAGGCGCTCCAGGACGGCGAGACCGCCACCCGGGCGATCGCCACCCTCCGCGCCGTCAAGGACCGGCCCTTCTTTCTCGCCGTCGGTTTTCTGAAACCGCACCTGCCGTTTGTCGCGCCGAAACTCTACTACGACCTGTATCCCCCGGAGACGATCAAACTGGCGGACAACCCGTTCGTCCCGACCGACGCGCCCGCCCTCGCCCTGACCGACTTCAGCGAACTGCGCCGCTACAGCGACCTGCCGCACGGGGACGAACCCGTCCCGGACGAAAAGGCCCGCGAACTCGTCCGCGGTTACTATGCCGCCACCAGTTATACCGACGCCCAGATCGGCCGGGTGCTCGCCGAGCTCGACCGGCTCGGCTTGCGCGACAACACCATCGTCGTCGTCTGGGGCGACCACGGCTGGCAACTGGGCGAGCACGGACTCTGGTGCAAACACACCAACTTCGAGGTCGCCGCGCGCGCCCCGCTGATCCTGAGCGTGCCGGGGCGGACGGACGCCGGAGCAGAAACCTCCGCCCTCGTCGAATTCGTGGACCTCTATCCCACCCTCGCCGAGCTCGCGGGCCTCCCGCTGCCGGCCGGATTGGAAGGGACGAGCCTGGTGCCGCTGCTGGCCAAGCCCGACCGCCCTTGGAAGCAGGCCGCGTTCAGCCAATATCCGCGCGAGGACGGCCGGGTGATGGGATATTCCCTGCGCACCGACCGCCACCGCTACACCGAATGGATCGAGGTCAGCTCCGGCAAAGCACTCGAGCGTGAACTGTATGATCACGCCGTGGACCCCGCCGAGAACGCCAATCTCGCCCGCCGCCCCGAAAATCTCGCCCTCGCCGCGGCGCTGAGCCGGCGGTTGCACGCCGGCTGGCGCGCCGCACTGCCCCCGCCGGCCCCCGCACCCGCGACTTCCCGCCCGGCGAACGACGGCCCGGGCGCCCCGCCTCCGGCGCGCAACGGCCTCCGCGCTCGCTAACACGCCGCGGCGAAAATCAGGCCATGGCCAGACTAACCCTCCTGCTCCCGGCGTTGCTGGTCCTGACCGCTCCCCTCGCGGCTGCGGCTCCCGCGGCCCCCGCCGCGGCGCGCGCAGACAAACCGCCCGGCCCGAAGCCCAACGTCCTGTTCATCTCCGTCGACGACTTGAACGATTGGATCGGCGCCCTCGGCGGCCATCCCGACGTCAAGACTCCGAACTTCGACCGCCTGGCCCGCCGCGGCCAGCTGTTCCGGCAGGCGTATGGCTCTGCGCCCCTCTGCAATCCGTCCCGCACCGCCCTCCTGACGGGCGTTCGCCCCTCGACCTCCGGCATCTACGACAACTGGCAGTCGTGGCGCGCGGCGATGCCAGCCACCGTCACCCTGCCCCAGTTGTTCCGGCGCCACGGCTACGAAACGGTGGGCTTCGGGAAAATTTTCCACGGGCGGTTCGAGGACCCGGCGTCGTGGGACCGGTTCGTGCCCAAGTCGAACGACCCGAAACCCGCACCCGCGGTCGTCCACGATCCGCGCAACCGCCGCCCGGGCTCCGACCTCGAGTGGGGACCGCTCGACGTGCCCGACGAGCAGATGAACGATCACGCCCTGACCTCGCTGGCCGTCGACTACCTCGCCCGGCAACACCGTCCCGCGCCGCTACTACGAACGGTATCCCGCGGCGACGCTTCGTCTGCCCGCCGCCCCGGAAGACGACCTCGACGATCTCCCGCCCGCCGGCGTGGCCATGGCGCGCAAGCTCGGCCCCCTCCACGAGAACATCCTGCAACACGGCAACTGGCGCGAAGGCGTGCAGGCCTACCTCGCGAGCATCAGCTTCGCGGACGCCCAGGTCGGCCGCCTCCTCGACGCACTCGAGGCCGGCCCGCAGCGCGACCACACGATCATCGTGCTCTGGGGCGACCACGGCTGGCATCTGGGCGAGAAGCGTCATTGGAGCAAATTCACCCTCTGGGAAGAGAGCACGCACACGCCGCTGATTTTTGTGGTGCCCGGCCTGACGGCCCCGGCCTCGGAGTGCGCGCACCCGGTGGATCTCATTCACGTCTATCCGACCCTCGCCGACCTGTGCGGCCTGCCCCTGCCGGCGGGGCAACTTTTCGACGGCGCCAGCCTGCGCCCTCTCCTCGCCCACCCGCAGGCCGCGTGGGATCGTCCCGCAATCATGACTCACGGCCGCAACAACCACGCGGTGCGCACCGATCGCTGGCGTTATATTCGTTACGCCGACGGCAGCGAAGAACTCTACGATCACGCGGCCGATCCCAACGAGTGGCACAACCTCGCCCGCGAGCCCGCCAGCCGCACGATCCGGCAGGAGCTGGCCGCGAGGCTGCCGCAGTTCAACGCGCCGGAGGCCCCACGCCTGCCCAAACCGGAAAATCCCGGCGTCGGCCCCGGGCTCGAACCCCGGCCCGAGTAAACGCCCCTGCGCCGCCAGCAGAAGGATTTTCGCCCGGACCTCCTGCAACCCACGCCCCCCGCCGAGAGGACGGGTCTGTCACGGACGCAGAGCGTCCGGCTCCAGCGACTCTCTTCGTCGATCGGCACGATCGGGGTTCAACTTTGCTGCTTCGCGTTGGCCTTCGTTTTGGTGCATCCACGGTTTCGCAGGCCCCATTGTTGTCGCGTTTCGGTTGCGTCGTGCGACACCTGACGGGTCGCATGCCCGCCCGCACTTCCGTCGCCAAACGCTTCCAGTTGTTCGACCGCGCCGTTGCCGGGATGGGAAAACGCCTGCTCAAGGTCCGCGCGCCGGCCCAGATGATCACCGCCCTCCGCTGGGGCGCGGACGAGATGGAGACGACCTACGCGCAAACCTCCGCCCGCGTGCGCGCCACCGTCGCCTGCCGCGACGGCTGCGACTTCTGCTGTCACGTGCCGGTCGACGTGCAAGCGCACGAAGTCTTCTTCGCCGCCGACCACATCCAAGTTCACTTCTCGCCCGCTGCACTGATCAAGTTGCTCGCCCGACTCGCGCGGCACCGCGACCGCATCGGCGCTCTCGCCGGCGGAGCCCGTGTCACCAGCCGCTCGCCCTGTCCGCTCCTGCGCGCGGGCTCCTGCTCGATCTACCCCGCCCGCCCCGAAGCCTGCCGCGCGCACCACACCAGCGACGCCGCCGTGTGCGAAGCCCACCGGCACGACCCGACCACCGATCTCGCCAAGGTCTACGTCCCTGCGCTGCGCGCCCGCCTGCTCGCCGTGAAGTTCGGCCTCGACGAAGCCATCGAGACCCTCGGCTACGACGAACGCTGCTACGATTTCGGCTCCGCGCTGCACGAGGCGCTCACCGACAGCCTGTGCCTGATGCGCTGGATGCGCCGCCAGTCCGCCTTCCCCGACAACTGCCTCGCCCGCTCCGATTCCTGAACGGAAAGCAAAACGGTTGGCGGGGCCGCGCTGCGCGTTTCACCCGCGAGCCGTTTCCCGCGCCGCCGGACGCGGTCCGGTGCGGTGGCGGCTACGCAGAAGCGCGTAGCCCGCGCCACGGCGAACCGCTTGCCCGCGCGCGCGGCACCGGTCAGAAAACGAGGACCCGATTGACGATGAAAATTTTCTCCCCGCGACTCTCGGCCGTGCTCGTGTTCTCCGCGGCGTTGCTCGCCGCCGGTGCCGCCGAAGTTTCTCTCGAAGAATTGCAGGCCAAGGCCGACGGGGGCGACGTGCCGGCGATCGTCGCGCTGGCGGAGCACTACCGCGACGAAGTGGGCGGCGAGGAGGAGGCGCTGCGCTGGTATCGCCTCGCCGCCGCCAAGGGCCACGCCGGGGCGCAGCTCGAATTCGGCCTCCTCCTGCGCGACGGGCGCGGCACGACCGCAGACCCGGAAGAAGCCTTCTCGTGGCTGCTCAAGTCGGCCGGGCAAGGCGAGCGCTACGCCATGACCCTGGTGGCCGGGAGCTATGTGGAAGGAGAGATGGTCAAAAAAAATCTCGTGCAGGCGCTGCGCTGGTATCGGAGCGCGGCGGAAAAGGGCGACGCGAACGCCGCCTTCGAGGCCGGTGCGATGCTGGCCGACGGCCGCGGCACGAAACGCGACCCGCTCGAAGCCGCGAAGTGGCTGGCCGTCGCCGCGCGCGCCGGCATCGCTGAGGCCCACGGCAAGCTCGCGACGCTGGCCGCGGCCGATCCGCAGCTCAGCGCCAAACTGGCCGCGCAGGCGCCGGCGGAGACGAAGCGGCTGCTCGCCCGCGCGACCGCAGGCGAGGCGCCGGCGCAATTCGAACTGGCGCAGCTCTACGCCGCCGGTGCAGGCGGGCTCCTGCGGGACCGGGCCGCACAGGTGCAATGGTTGCAAAAAGCCGCCGCACAGGGCCTCGCTCCGGCGCAGAACGCGCTCGGCCTGGCTTACGAGCAGGGCGAAGGCATCGCCGCGAGTCCGGAGCAGGCGTTCGTCTGGCTGAAAAAGTCCGCCGACCAGCGTTTCCCCGCCGCGCTGCTCAACCTCAGCCGCTACTATCTCGACGGACGCGAGGCGCCGCGGAAAAACCGCGACGAGGCGGCGCGCCTGATGCGGCACGCGGCGGAACTGGGGAGCGTCGAGGCGATGGTCGAGTTGGGAAATCTTCACCGGCACGGAGGCCACCCGCCGAAGAGCGACGCGATCACGTGGTTCGTGCGCGCCGCGCAGGCTGGCGACGTCGACGCGATGCTCCTGGCCGGCTACGCCTTCGAGGAGGACGCGGACGATCTGCCGAGCGCGTTGAAATGGTATCGCGCGGCGGCGGAGAAGGACAACAGCGAGGCGCGCGACCGCGCCGCGGCCGTCGAGCAGCAGTTGGCCGAACGGGCGTTTGCCGCCCGACTCCCGGCCAACGTCGCCGCCGAAAAGCGCGCGCTGTTTGCGCAAGCGCTGCGCGGCGACGCCGACGCGCAGCGGCAGGTCGGCGAGGCCTACCGCAGCGGCAGCGGCGTGCCGGAGGACATCGTGCTCGCGCAGCAGTGGTTCGCCAAGGCCGGGGCGCAGGGCCAGGCGGAGGCGAAGCGTTGGGCGGAGCAGCTCAAGCGCGACCCGAAATTCGAGCAGACAAAAGTGGCGGCAGACTTCGCGGAAGCCTTCATGCTCGCGCCGGACCTCAAGCGGCGCAAAGCGGCGGTCGAACAACTCTCGCGCTCGACCCCTTCCAACCTGAGCGACGCGGCGAGGGCAGAGTTTGTGTGCCGGCTCCTCGGGCCGAAGATGGACGCGAATTCCGGCGAGGCGGGCGACTACGTGCTCAGCATCAGCCTGCTCGGGGTGACGTTCGCGACGCTGCAGCCGTATTGCTCCGCCGCGACACTCGAGCGGATCCGCGCGCACGCCGTCACCGTCACCGCCAGCTACGAGGCGAGGCTCGCGGTGTTGCGCAGCATCGACGGCTTCTACGCGCGGGCCAAAGCGGGCGAGTCCCAGGCGCAGTTTCGGGTGGGAGAATTTTATCTGAACCAGACGATGGTGCGCGACGTAGACGTCGCGGCGGACTGGTTCAAACGGGCCGCGGCGCAGGGCCACGCGGAGGCGAAAAAGAAACTCCTGTCGATCGGCAACGGGGCGCAGCTCCACGCGAATCGCGCCTACAACTCGGGCCAATACCTCGACGCGCTGCACTGGTTCACGCTCGCGGCCGAATGGGGCAGCCCCGGCGCGGCGCACCAGCTCGCCGTGATGTATCGGGCGGGCATCGGTCTGCCGGCGCCGCGGCCGGGGGACGCGCGAAAGTGGTTCGAGCAGGATTTTGCCGCCGGAAACTGGGGCGCGGCGGCGGAACTGGCCGAGATGTGCGAGCACGGCGAAGGCGGTCCGCGCGATCCGGCGCGGGCGTTGCAGGTGCTGCGCGAGGCGGCGGCGCACGGTGAATTCCTGAGCATCACGGAGCTGGGTCGCCGCAGCCTGATGGAGGGCGCGGATCAAGAGCACGACCGGCAGGCGCTGGAGTTTTTCCGTCGCCCCGCCGCCAAGGATACGCCGGCCGCCAAGGCCTGGATCACGCTGGTCGAGCGCGCACCGGTGCGGCGCGACCGGGCGCAACTCGCGTTTCGCACCGCGTCGGTCACGGACGAGGAGCTGGCCGGAGACATCCCGCTTCGGCCGCGCGACCTGCTCGACTACGCCGCGCATCTCGGCCACGCGGAGGCGCAGCGATTGCAGCAGGTGTGGCACCCGCGCGAAATCTGGCCGGCCGAACCGCCCGAGACGGAGCAGGCCGACAAGCTGAACAAGGCGCACAAATATGCCGAGGCGCGCCCGCTCTGGGAACGCGCGGCCGGACAAGGCAGCCCGACGGCCGCGCTCGTCCTCGGCCGCATGCTCGTCAGCGGGGTGGACGGAGTGCCGCCGGACGTGGCGCGCGCGCAAGAGTGGTTCGAGCAAGCGGGCCGCGCGGGCCTGCTCGCGGGCTATGTGAACGCGGAGAATTGCCGCGCCGAACGCGAGTTCGACTTCGGGCTCGCAGCCTACACGGCGAAAGACTTGCCCGCGGCGCTGCGGTGGTGGACCTCCGCCGCCGAGCGCGGCGACCCTCCCGCGATGTTCAACGTCGGCGTGCTTCACGAGCAGGGGGAGGGCGTGCCGAAGGACGTGCCGCAAGCGCTGGCGTGGTATGAGCGCGCGGCGGTGTTCGCCTACGAGGACGCCGTGAAATCCGTCGCGCGTCTGCAAGGCAAGTCGCCCGGCGGCGACGCGCTCGCGCAGGCTCGCACGGCCCGGCAGGGCGGGAAAGGCGCGGAGGCGATCAGGCTCTACGAGCAAGCCGCCGCACAGGGCAGCGTCGAGGCGATGGGCGAGCTCGGCGACACCTACTCGTTCGGAGTCGGCGTGCCCAAAGACGAGAAGAAGGCGCTCGTCTGGTTTGAGAAAGCCGTCGCCGCCGGCGACAAGGGGGCCGCCACCCGGGTGGCGATGCTCAAGAGCTCGCTGGCGTTGAAGCAACTGCTCGAATCACAGGATGAGATGAAGCGGCTGCAGGCAAAGATCGACGGCACCCCCGCGCCGCAGAGCCCCGCGACCACGCAAGCTCCGCCGAAAGACCTGCGGAAAAAATCCCCGTGGACCGCCGACCAGATCAGCGCGGCGTTGAAGGAGGGCGTGAACCACGACTCGCTCGCGGAAGCGCTCACGGCCGACGGCGTCCAGGATCTCTACGATCTCGATGTCGCGCGCCTGCGCCTCACGCCCGCGGGTCAGGGGATCGGCCGGAGCGGCAAACTCGCCGAGGTCTTGCGCAACAACTCCCACCAGGGCGCCGGCGCGTGGACCTTCGAGATGGCGAAGGCGAAGGTGGACGCGCGGCGCGCCGTGACCGGGCGCCGGCCCGAGGTGACGGACTCGCCCGAATTGCGCGCGCTGGTGGCGGCCGGTGACGCGGCGGCGCTCTACGACCTCTTTTACTATCTGCCCGAAACGAAGCGCACGCAGGGCGACTTGCCGCAGAATTTTTCCTACAACGATCTGCGCGACCGTTTCGCCGCGGCGCAGTTGCCCCAGGCCGCGTGGCTCGTGGCGGAGAAATGCGCGGGCAACGCCGACGCCGCGAAAAACGATCCTGTCCGGCAGGCCGAGTTGCTCTTCCAGTCGGCCGAGGCCGGCGATCCGCGCGGCATGAGGGCACTGGGCATGCTCTTCCTCGCGAGCGGCGAGAAAGCCGTCGCGACGAACTACGCCGAAGCGGAATATTGGCTGATCGAGGCGGCGGCCCGCGCGCCGCAAGACATTCTGGAGAGTGCCTACGAAAATCCCGGCCGCGACGCCGCGTTCCTCTACAGCTTCGCGGTGCCCATGGGCGGACCGCTGTCGTGGCCGCTCACCGCGCGCGACGACGCTTCGCTCCGCTGGGCGCGCGAGATGATCCGGCGCAGCGAGCAGAATCAAACCGGCCCGCTGGCCGGCGTCGCCAATTTCCGTTTGGACGAAGCCGAGCGCAAACCGCAGACGAAAGACGCCCGGGCCCGCATGGCGGCGTTGCCGCCGGAGGTGCCGCTCTGGAGCGGGCCGGATCGGGCGAAGCTCGAAGCGGCGGCCCAAGGCAGCGACATCAAGGCGCTGCTCCAACTCGCCGCCGCCTACGCCACCAGTCGCGGCGTGCACCAGAACGATCTCACGGCCGTCCGCTACTACGAGGCTGCCGCCGCGAAGGGCGACAACGCGGCGATGCTGAAACTTGCCGAACACACCGCGAAAGGAATGGGCGTCAAGAAAGACAAGATGCAGGCACTCGCATGGACGAACAAGGCCGGCGCGGCGATGGTGGCCGCGGTCGAGAAAAAGTTGCCCGGTTTGCCCCCGCCCGCGCCGGCGGCGGCGTCCGGGAAGGCCGCGAAAAGCGCGGACGACTACTACGGCGGTTTCGAGACGTTGGGTCGACTCGGCATGACGGTTGCGAAAACCGAAAAGGACCGGGGGCAAATCCAGGTCGACGCCTTCAACTATCTCAAGGAAGCGGTCAAGATCGCCGAGACCGGCAAGCCCGAGACCCAATACCGGCTCGCGACCTACCTGATCCAAGGCTTGCTCGGCATCCCGAAAGACCCGGCGCGCGGGCGCCGGCTGCTCGCCGCCGCCGCGAAGGCGGACTTCGCTCCGGCCAAACTCGACTACGCGCGCGCGTTGCAAGCCGGGGCGTTCGGCTTCGCGCCTGATGCGGCGAAGAGCCAAGCTCTGCTCTCCGAACTCCTCGCCGGCGCCGAGGACACCGTGCCGGAGGCGCGGCACCAGCTCGCCATGCTGCTCTTCCAAGGCGCGCCCGGCGTGCCGGCCGACAAAGCGCGCGCCCTGCGCCTGCTCGACTCCGCGGCGGATGAGGGCTTCGCGGCGTCGCAATTCGAACTCGGTCGCGCGCTCATCCAAGGGTTGCCGCCGGAATTGCCCGCCGATCCGACGCGCGGCATCGAGCTGCTGAAGCGTTGCGCCAATCAGGGCGCCGCCCAGGCCGCCGCCGTGCTCGGCGAAATCTACGAGCGCGGCGTGGGCACCGCGGCAAATCCCGCCGAGGCGCTGCAGTGGTATCAACAGGCACTCGCCGCCGGCCTCGCGCCGGCGAAGGCTGCCGTCGACCGCTTGCAGGCGCAGTTGAGACCGGCAGTGAAAAAGTGAACTCAGCGCGCGGCGCTGGCACCGGGATTCTTGCCTCACGAACTACCCGACGGCGCAGCGCAGGGCGAAACGGATCTTTAGCGACTCGCATAACAGCCTGACAGCAGTCGGTTCCGTTCCCGGGAGAGCGCACGCGTCTCGCGTGCTGGGGCCGGCGTCTCGCCGGCCCCTCCGGGAATCCCCGGCGGGACTCCGAGGACAGCCCGCGAGACGCGGACCCTCCCCGAGAAAAAAGGCGTCCGCCTTTTGCGCGAACCTCAATCGGTCTCGATTTTTGAGCGCGCCTGCCGGCCCGGGCGCCCAGCGGTTTTCCCTTTTGCCACCCTTCCACCCGACGCCCATCGTGGCCGGATGCTGCGCAGTCTTTTCGTCGTCGTCCTCATCGGCCTCCTCGCCGGCTGCGCCAAGCCCGTCCTGCCCGATCTCGTCGTGCGCGCCGGCACCAGCGAAGACCTCGCCACCTTTCGCTCCGACCTCGCGGCGCGCTTCACCGCGCAGGAACTCGAGCCCTTCGACACCGCGATCCAAGAGCTGAAGCTCGACGCCATGAACCGCAACGTCGCCCCCGCCTCCGCCCGCGAGGCCGACACGCTCGCCGCCGTCAACGGCAAGACCGTGCACGACACCCTAGTCCTCGGCTGGCGCGCCCGCCGCGAACGCCTCCTCCGCGAAATCGCCCTCTTCACCGCGATGCACGAGCGCGACCTCCAGCTCCAAAAAGAAAACGGCCCCGACACGACACAGACCGTTCTCAACCGAATCCAGAACGAGGAAGACATCCTCTCCCGCCTCCAGCACGACCTCGCCGACGCCAACACCCGCCTCACCACTTGGGCCGCCCCGCCCCGGTGAAAGAGCAATCCGTGTGAAGGGTGCAACCCGCAGTCACCTCCGATTCTGTTTCCAAAGGTCGACCCCACATTTTCCGACCCCGGATGCCACGGATGTTCACGGATTCAGATTCCGTGTTTCCGCTCTTCCGTCATTCCGCGATTTTTCTGCCCCGCCTGACTCCTGAATTCTGGATTCTGGATTCTGACTCCTGACTCCTGAATTTTGACTCCTGGATTCTGGATTCTGACTCCTGGATTCTGGATTCCCAAGTCTACACCACCTCCGGCGAGATCAGCCAGCGCACGACCCAGCCCGACTCTTTGCGGTCGAGGCGCATCACGGCGCATTTTTTGAAGACGAAGCTCACCGGTTCTTCCTTGCCCGTCACGAGCAGACTCGCGAGCGCGCTCAGATGCGGCTCGTGTCCGACGAGCATCACCGGGTGCCGCGTGCCGTTCAGCCGTTTCGCCATCACCTTCGGGTCATCCTCCGGGCGCAGTGCCGCCACCACGAAAGGCTCCGCCGACAAACGCAACACGCCCGCCAGCCGCTCCGCCGTGTCCTGCGCGCGCAGCAGCGGGCTGTGCCAGACCTCCTCCGCCTCGACCGCGTCCGCTTTGCGCAGCGTCGCGCCGATCTCGCGGATTTGCGCGATGCCCTTGCCGCTCAACGGCCGCACGGCGTCGTCTTCGCCCCCGAGTGCGTGCGCGTGCCTGACCAGATAAAGATGCATCCCGGTCACCGTAGCGCGAAACCCCGCGCCGACAAGCCGCGGAAGCCTGACCACGGACGACCCAGGCCGTCGCGGATTCAGCTTCGTCTTCGCAAACCGCCGGGCGCACTCCGCGCGATCCGTGGCCACCTCCGGCCCCGACTCCGTCGCCGCCACTTTCCGCCGCGCACCGCTCCCGCGCTTGCCAGCACGACCGCTCTGCTGAATTCTGGATTCTGCCTCCTGCAGCCTTTCCTTCCATGACTCTCCCCACCAAAGAAGCCGCGACCGCTCTCCTCCACCAGCACGTCAACGACGCCTACCAGCGGCAGCACGCCGTCATGGTCGCCACGGCGATGGAGGGTTACGCGGCCGTCTACGGCGAAGACCCGCTGCTCTGGCATCTCACCGGTTTGCTGCACGACCTCGACTACGAGGAGCATCCGGCCGCGCATCCCGGCCCGTCGCTCGGCTGGTTCCGGGACTGGGGTTACCCGCCCGAGTTCATCCACGCCGTCGAGGCGCACGCCTACGGCTACCACGAATTCAAGACGCTGCCGGAAACGAAGCTCGCGGCGGCGCTGCTCGCCTGCGACGAGATCAGCGGGATATTCTACGCCTACCGGAAAATGAATCCCGTGCCCTACGGCCAGATGAAAGCCAGCTCGATCAAGAAAAAATTCAAGGAGCCCTCCTTCGCCGCGAAGATCGACCGTTCGGTCATCCAACTCGGCTGCGACCGCCTCGGGGTCGATCTCGACGCGCACATCGCGAACCTCATCCGGTTTCTCGCCCCGCTGCCTTAGTCGGCCGTCGCGATCTTAGCTCACTCGCTGTGCCGGTCTCGCCACCGCATCGGCCTGGCCGGCCCGGTGGCTTTGCCGTTGCGGCAGGCCCGCCGCGGACGCAGCATCCGGTCCATGAGCGAACCGAAAGAATATCCGTATGTCACGCGGCTCAACGTTCAGTTTCAGCCGCTCGAGTTGATCGACGAAGGCGCGTTGTCCGCCGCGTGCGCGCACCGATGGTTCAACCAGACGCTGTGCGAGGTCAACGAATCCGTGGTGCGCGTCGGCGTGGTCGAGGGCGAATACCACTGGCACAAGCACGACGATGACGACGAGTTCTTCTACGTCGTCGAGGGCCTTTTCCACATCGATCTCGAAGGCCGCACCATCACGCTCGCACCGCGTCAGGGAGTCGTGATCCCCAAAGGCGTCATGCACCGCCCGCGCGCGCCACAGCGCACCGTCATCCTGATGGTCGAGACCAAGGGCATCGTGCCCACGGGCAACTGATCGACCGCGCGGTGCAGCACCGCAGGCTGCCGTTTCGCTTCATCCGTGCGATCCGTGAAATCCGTGGTCAATTCCGGGCCTTTGTCCGTCGTGGCGCTTTCGTGGCCCGGCTCTTTCGGACGAAAACTTCCGGCAAACAATAGTTCGCTACCGGCGCGAAGTGGGTTTCTGTTGGGGGCCCGCTTCCGATGAAAATCCACACCGCCGCCTTCGCTGTCAGTGCGCCCAACCTGGCGCTGTGCCCGCCGGCCCGGCTCCCGGAGTTCGCGTTCATCGGCCGCTCCAACGTCGGCAAGTCGTCGCTCATCAACCTGCTCACGGGCAAGAAGGACCTCGCCCGCGTCTCCGACCTGCCGGGCAAGACGAAGCTCATCAATTTTTTCACGATCAACTCGGCGTGGACGCTCGTCGACCTGCCGGGCTACGGCTACGCCAAGGTCGCGAAGACCGACCGGCAGGAGTTCAGCACCGCCGTGCGCACGTTCCTCCGCGAGCGTCCGTCGCTCGTCCACACCTTCGTGCTGATCGATTCGCGCCATGAGCCGCAGGAGATGGACCTGAAGTTCGTCCATTGGATCGGCAGCAGCGGCCGGCCCTTCGCGCTCGTCTTCACCAAAATCGACAAACAGTCCGCGCAGGTCTCGCGCAACCGCATCGACCAGTTCCGCGCGGCGATGGCCGGGACGATGGATTTCCGGCCGCCCGTCTTCGCCAGCTCGGCCACGACCAAGGCCGGCCGCGACGACATCCTCTCGTTCATCACCAAGAGTCTCCCCGACAAGAAAACCGCGAGTGACTTCACCGTCGCCGCCATGATGACCCACCAGGACCGCGGCCCGGACACGCCGCGCGAGACGTCGGACTGGGACACCGAACCCGTCGACGGCGAAGAAGAATCCGCCGGGTAACTCTCACGCACGCCGGGCCGCAAGACCGCAGAGGCAGAGATCGCGGAAGCGCCGAAGCGCGGAAAAGGCGGAACCGTTCTCCGATCCGCGGTGCTGCATTCCGGGCCCTCAGCGCTAGACTATCAGCTCTCAGCTTTCCCCTCCCACTCCCATCTCCGCCCATCCCGATCTTCCCCTGTGCGCCGGCTGCGGCCGTTGCTGCCATCTGGTGGTCGAGTTGCGCGCGGGCGACGTCGTTGAGGAAAAATTTGTCGTCGAGCACGACGGCGTGCGCTGCATGGACCAACGCGGCAACGGCGCGTGCGTCGCGCTCGATGCCGCCACGATGCTCTGCACGATCTACGAGTCGCGCCCGCAGACCTGCCGCGATTTCACCCGCGGGGAGAGCCTCTGCCGGCGCATCCTCGGCCGGCCTGCGCCGGCGGTTTGACGATCGGGCGGACGCGTCCCCGCCGCCCGGCTTTCCGGTTTGGTTTCGTAAGTGTTGGCCAACGCGCTGCGCGCCAAACCGCGCGCCAGCGCGCTGACCCACGGGGGAATCGTTGGCGCGGGCAAACCGCAAAGCCCTGCTCCCTGCCGCGCCGTCGGGGTCGCGCCCGACCTCCCAAGCCGCCACCGCACCCGGCGGACCGCCGGTCGCTTTGGGCCCGCGTTTCCCCCGCCGCGCTTTTTTCCAGAAAGGGATTGAGCCGGTTCCGGCGACAGTGCAGCTTTTTTGCAACCCCGCCCCGTGATCGGCCACGAACACCGCTCACCTCCGGCCTGTTTCTGTTCCGCCCCACCCGATCCACCCCACCCGATCCCTCCCTCCGGAGGAACTCCGCATGCTCAACGCCCAACACTTGGTCATCGAAAATTTCACCGCGAGTCTCGAGACCGCCTACCGCCGGACCTACGGGCTCTTAAAACCCGAGCATGGCACGGTGATTTCCTGGGCCGGCCGCCTCGCGCTCGAAAACATCGGCAACTCCGACATGCTTTACCACGACGTCGAGCACACCATGCTCGTGACCGCCGTCGGCCAGGAAATTCTCATCGGCAAACACCTCTCCGAGGGCGGCGTCAGCCCGCACGACTGGCTGAATTTCATGCTCGCGCTCCTGTTTCACGACATCGGTTACGTCCGCGGCGTCTGCCGCCAGGACGCCCATCCGAACTACGCAACCGGCGCCGGCAGCGAGTCCGTCGTGCTCCCCGAAGGCAGCACCGACGCCGCACTCACGCCCTACCACGTCAGCCGCAGCCAACTCTTCGTGCGCGAGCGTTTCGGCGGCCGCGTGATGGTCGACCTCGATGTCGAATCCATCTGCTCGTTCGTCGAGATGACGCGTTTCCCGCCGCCGCAGAAACCCGAATACCAGCCGACCAACACTTACGCCGGTCTGGTGCGCGCCGCGGATTTCATCGGCCAGCTCGGCGACCCGAACTACCTGCGCAAGATTCCCGCGCTCTACTACGAGTTCGAGCAGCTCGGCATGAACGCCAAACTCGGCTACAAGCACCCCGACCACATGCGCAAGGGCTACGCCGGGTTTTTCTGGAACGTCGTGCAGCCGTATATCCCCGACGCGCTCAAATATCTCCGCGCCACCGTCGAGGGCAAACAGTGGATCGCCAACCTCCAGTCGCAGGTCTTCGAGGTCGAGCACGCCCCCAAGTAAAGATCCGCGGAGAATTCGCGGCGACCGCCGCCCGTCGGTGCGAGCCCGTGTGCTCGCGCCTCTGTCCGCTTGCGGGAGCGAGCGTGCTCGCGCCCCTGCCGCCTGTGGGAGTGAGCTTGCTCGCGACCCTGCCGTCTGCGGGAGCGAGCGTGCTCGCGACTCCTCCGCCGTCGGCCGCGACCCAGCTCTCCCCCGCCCCCTCCTCGCCAAGTCCGGCCGGAGCACCCTCCGGAAATTCGCCCCGGCCGAGCAGAATTTTTCTCGCGCCCGGCTTGCGGACCGCCGGGGCACCGCCGAGACTCTCCGCCGATGCCCGCCCCCGACTCCCCCGCGCCCCCGCCGCCCACGCCGGCTGACCCCGCAGCCTCCGCGCCCCACCGCCGCCGCCCCCGTTACGCCGGCAAGAATCCGCGCCGCTTCGCCGAGAAATACAAGGAGCTCGACGCCGGGCGCTACGCCGGCGACGTCGCCAAAGTCGTCGCCTCCGGCAAGACCCCCGCGGGCAGTCACCGCCCGATCATGGTCGGTGAGATTCTCGCCGCCCTCGCGCTCCAGCCCGGCGAAACCGCCGTCGATTGCACGCTCGGCTACGGCGGCCACGCCCGCGAATTGCTCGCGCACGTCGCGCCGCCGGGAGCCGCCGCGCGCGGCCGGCTCGTCGCCCTCGACGTCGATCCGCTCGAGCTGCCGAAGACCGTCGCGCGCCTGCGTGCCGCCGGCTGGGGCGAAGATACTTTCACCGCAGTGCGCAGCAATTTCGCCGGCCTGCCCCGCGTGCTCGCGTCGCTCGGTCTCGCCGGCGCCGACGCCGTCCTCGCCGATCTCGGCGTCTCCTCGATGCAACTCGACGACCCGGCGCGCGGCTTCACCTTCAAGGCCGACGGGCCGCTCGACCTGCGCCTCAATCCCCAACGCGCGCCCTCCGCCGCCGCCTGGCTCGCGCGCGCCTCCGTGGCCGATCTCGCCGCCGCGCTCGCCGAAAACTCCGACGAGCCGCACGCTGACGCCCTCGCCCGCGAACTCGCGGCCCGCCGTGCCCACCCGCCGTTCGCGCGCACGCGCCAGCTCGCCGACGCCGTCCGCGATATTCTCGCGGCGCTGCCGAAGCCCGTGCGCGATCCCGCCGCCGTCGACCTGACCGTGCGCCGCGTTTTCCAGGCGCTGCGCATCGCGGTGAACGACGAGTTTGGCGCGCTCGACACGTTGCTGCGCCAACTGCCCGCCTGCCTCAAACCCGGCGGCCGCGTCGCCCTCCTCACCTTTCATTCCGGCGAAGACCGCCGCGTGAAACACGCCTTCCGCGACGGTGTGCGCCGCGGCCTCTACGCGGCGGCGAGCGAGGAGATCGTCAAGGCCGGCCTCGCCGAGCTCCGCGCCAATCCCCGCAGCGCCGCCGCCAAACTCCGCTGGGCCGTGCGCGCGTGAGGCTCGCGCGCTAGACTGCCCCGGCCGACGAAGCCCGGCGCAGCGCGGCGCCCCAGTCTGAGTTCCGGGCGGGAGCACGCGGGCTGAAGCACCGCGCTCCGCCCGGGCAACAGTGGCGGCCCGGGGGGAAGCACAGTCGCCGCCTTCGACCGGCGGCACACGCCGGCTGCGGGCCTCGCGCCGCAATTTGCCATCGCCAATCCGTCGGCCCGCTCCGAATTTCTCCGCGCCCCCACCGCCCGCAACGATCCTCGGAGCAAGTCCCGAGACTTTCAGCCAAACCCCATGCAATTCACGACCCTCACGCCGCCTTGGCAGGATTCTGCTGGCCAGCAGAGTGTCGTCCGCCGGGCTCCGACCTGGTGGGACGACCTCCGTGTCGTCCGCCGTGGCGTCCGCCGTATTCATCGCCGGACCACGGACCGGACGGAGCCGGTCCCTCCCTTCCCAGCAAAGCCGAAGCGAACCTCGGCGTATCGGACCTATTACTTATGAAAGAAATTCTGACCGACGCCTCCGCCCGCGCGATTCGCTACCTGCAAGGCCTTGAGACCCGCGCGGTGGCGCCGACGCCCGCCGCCGTCGCCGCGCTGTGCGCCTTCGACGAGCCGCTGCCGGAAAATTCCTCTGCGCCCGCCGACACGCTGCGCCTGCTCGACGAGGTCGGCTCGCCGGCCACGGCGTCGATGGCCGGCCCGCGCTACTTCGGTTTCGTCATCGGCGGCGCGCTGCCCGTCACGCTCGCGGCCAACTGGCTCGCGGGCGCGTGGGACCAGAACACTCATTATTACCGGGCGACGCCCGGCACGGCCTACCTCGAGCAAATCGCGCTGCGTTGGCTGCTCGACGTGCTGCGCCTGCCGGCGGAGTGCTCGGGCGCGTTCGTCACCGGCGCGACCGTCGCCAATCTCTGCGCGCTCGCCGCCGCCCGCCACGCCGTGCTCAAGGCCGCCGGGTGGAACGTCGAAGCGCACGGGCTCTTCGGCGCGCCGCCCATCACGGTGCTCGTCGGCGCGGAGGTTCATCCCTCGGTCACCAAATCGCTGGGCGTGCTCGGCCTCGGCCGCAGCCGCGTGGTGAAAATTCCCGTCGATGGTCAGGGCCGGATGCGCGCCGACGCGCTGCCGGCGATCGCCGGTCCCACCATCGTCTGCGTGCAGGCGGGCAACGTGAACACGGGCGCGTTCGATCCCGTCGCCGAGATCTGCGCGCGGGCCCACGCGGCCGGCGCGTGGGTGCATGTCGACGGTGCGTTCGGGCTCTGGGCCGCCGCCGCCCCGTCGCGGCTTCATCTCGCCGCCGGCGTCGCGCTCGCCGATTCGTGGGCGACCGACGCCCACAAGTGGCTCAACGTCCCCTACGATTGCGGCCTCGCTTTCGTGCGCGATCCCCTCGCCTTGCAGGCCGCGATGGCGATCACGGCCGAATACCTGCCGACGCAGGGCACCGCCCGCAATCACGCGGACTTCACGCCCGAGCTGTCGCGCCGCGCGCGCGGCGTCGAAGTCTGGGCGGCGCTGCACGCGCTCGGCCGCGCGGGCCTCGCCGAGCTGATCGAGCGCAACTGCGCGCAAGCGCGCCGCTTCGCCGCCGGACTCACGGCGGCCGGCCTCGAGGTCCTCAACGACGTCGTGCTCAACCAGGTGCTCGTCGCCTTCGGCGACGCCGCGCAGACTGCCCGTGTCATCCAGGCGATTCAGGACGATGGCACGTGCTGGGCCGGCGTCACCGTCTGGCAGGGCCGCACCGCGATGCGGATCAGCGTCTCCTCCTGGGCGACGACCGACGCCGACGTGGACCGCAGTCTCGCGGCCATCGTGCGCCTCGCGCGGGCCTGAGCGAAAAAAATTCCCGCCGATGCCAAAGCGACCTACCAGACGGCCGGTGTCGGCGGAGCAGCAGCGCAGTTGCACGCGCAAGCGCCGCTACCGTAGTCAGGGCGACGCGCTCGACGCCGCGCTCTTGGCCGGCGTCGAGCGGCAGCGGGTCGCCTACCCGTGCCCGCTCTGCGGACACTGGCATCTCGCTTCCGCCTGACGGTCGGACCCGGGCTCAGCCGCCGGAGCCCGGCCGCGGGAGCAGCGCGGGCACTCGGCGCTGATATTCCTGATAGCGCTCGCCGAGGGCCGCGACGAGATCGCGTTCCTCCAGCCGCGTGCCGATGAGGATGTAGCCGGTCGTCGCGGCGGCGAAAAGCAGATGGCCCGTCGTCATCGTCGGCGCCGCCCAGAACGCGATGATGAAACCGCTCATGATCGGATGCCGCACGAGGCCGTAGAAAAACTTCACCGTGAACTCCGGCGGCGCCGGCGCCCGGCCGTTGAGGTAGAGGTAAACTTGGCGGAGCCCGAAGAGATCGAAGTGGTCGATCATGAACGTCGAGGTGAGCACCACCAGCCAGCCGAGCGCGAACACGCCCCAGATGACTTTCCGCCACAACTCACTCTGCACCGACCACACGACGGTGGTGATCGGCGCCCAATACCAGAAGATGCCGAGCAGGATCAAACTCGAGAGGAGCACATAGGTGCTGCGTTCGACGTGCTTCGGCACGAACCGCGTCCACCACACCTTGAACCCGGGTCGCGCCATCACGCTGTGCTGCACCGCGAACGCCCCGAGCAGCGCCGAGTTGAGCAACACCGCGAAGGAGAGACTGTGCGTGTTCGGGCTGACGTCGATCGACCGCGGCACGACCCAGTTTCCGACGAACCCGATGGCGTAGAGAAAAGCGATCAGGAAGATCGCGTAGCAAACGACGGCGTAAGCCGCGGAGAGCAACTTGTTCATGGGGTGTTGAAGGTCGCGCGCGTGGGATTACGCACCCAACCCGAGGGGAAACTACGGTCCCGGCACCGCGCGGGCAAGCCGCGTCTCGGCGCGCTCAAGCCAACTGCGCGTCGAGCGTGATCGTGGCGTTGAGCACGCGGGAGACCGGGCAGCCGGCCTTGGCCTTTGCGGCGATCGCGGCGAACTTCGCGGCGTCGAGGCCGGGCACCTTCGCACGCACCACGAGATGCGACGCGGTGATGGTCCAGCCCTGCGGCGGCACGTTTTCGAAATTCAACTCGGCGGAGGAGTCCAGCCGCTCGGGCGGGCAGCCCGCTTCGCCGAGGGCGGCGGCCAGCGCCATCGCAAAACAGCCGGCGTGGGCCGCGGCGATCAGCTCCTCGGGATTGGTGCCGGCGCCCGAGGCAAAGCGCGAGCCGAACGAATACTCGGTGTTCCGCAACGCGCCGCCGGGAGAGGTCAGCGTGCCCTTGCCTTCTTTGAGCGAACCTTGCCAGACGGCGGAGGCAGTGCGTTTCATTCGCGATGGGTCCGATACCCCGGAGTTTGCTCCGGCTTGGTTTGGGTGGAGGGACCGGCTCCGTCCGGTCCGCGGATTGCGAAAAGACGGACGACATTCTGCTGGCCAGCAGAATCCCTCCAAGGCGAAGCGATGGTCGTGAGTTGCATGGGGACTGGTCGAATGCCTCGGGGCTTGCCCCGAGGATGTTTACTGCGGGCGGGAAGATGGTTTGGAGGGAAGGACGATCCAGCGCAGGGGCAGATTCAGGCGGTGAATCCGCTGGGTCC
>JACQFT010000054.1 GCA_016199925.1 Opitutia bacterium
ACGCGCCGTGGAACGGATGGACGCCGACCGACATGATTTTCCCTTTCTTCCTGTGGATCGTGGGCGTGGCGATGACGCTGTCGTTCGCGCGCCGGGTCGAGCAGGGGGCGGATCGCGGCGTAAAGCCGCTCCTACAAGAGGAAGGGACGATGAGCGCATGTGGTTTGGGCGGTCTGATGAAATGCCTCGGGGCTTGCCACGAGGATGTTTACTCTACTCGCTGCTCACTGCTCACTACTCGCTGCTGGATCTCCGCGCGTCGCGGCCCAGCTTGTCCTTCATCCGGTCGAGCACGCCGTTGATGAAGCGCTTCGAGTCCGCCGTGGAGTAGAGTTTGCTCAGGTCGATCGCCTCGTTGATCGAGACGACGGGCGGAATGTCCTTCCGGTAGAGCATCTCGAACATCGCGAGGCGCAGGATGCCGAGGTCGATCTTCGCGATGCGCTCGAACTCCCAGTTGTGGGCGAGCCCCTTGATGTGCGCGTCGATTTCCGGCAGGTGCGCGATCGCGCCGTGGATGAGCTCCTCGGCAAACGCGTAGTAGTCGCGCGGGTGCTCCTCGAGGTGCGCGAAGAACAGTTGCAGGTCGCCGGCGACGTCGCCGGGCTGGTTCACGCTCCACGCGTAAAGATATTGCAGCGCCGCGCCGCGGCATTCCCGGCGTTGGTTGAACTGGCTCATGGGCGCGCCTCCTGCCGGCGTTTCAGCGCCGCCATCTCCAGCGCCGCGCGGGCGAACTCGGCGCCGCGGCTGATCCGGCCGGTGCAGCGGGCTTCGGCCTGTTTCCGGGTCTCGACCACAAGCACCCCGTTGATGACCGGCGTGCGCGTGACGAGCGCGACTTGTTGTAACGCCGCCGTGACGGACTGCCCGACGATCCGGTGGTGCAGCGTGTCGCCCTTGATCAGCACGCCGAGCGCGATCACGCAATCGGTCGCCCCGCGCCGCGCCAGCCAGTGCGCGGCGACCGGCAGTTCGTTCGAGCCGGGCACCCGGAGCAGCTTGAGGCGCCTCGGCTTCACGCCGGCTTCGGCCAGACCGGTCTGCACGGCGTCGAGCAACGCCTCGATGAGCGCGCCGTTATACCGGGCCGCGACCAGCCCGATGGAGAACGGGGCTCCGTCAATGTTGTCTGCGGTGGGCGCGTTGAGGCTCATGAAAGGTTCAGGGCAAGTGAGAAGCGGGCGGCGTTCAATGAAATTCTGCGCAGAGTTTCCCCTCCGCCTCAGACGGGGATCTGTTCGACGATCTCCAGCCCGTAACCGTCCAGGCCGACCACCCGGCGCGGCGAGTGCGCCAACAGGCGGATCTTGCGCAGGCCGAGCGCGGTCAGGATCTGCGCGCCCGTGCCGTAGTCGCGGAGATTGGCCGGCGCGCGCCCGGCGGGGCGGCCGGCGCTGAGCAACGCCTCCTGCATCCGGCCGTTCTGCTCCATGTAGACGATCGCGCCGTGGCCGGCCCGGGCCACCTGCTCCAGCGACGCCAGCAGCGAGCGGTGGCTGTCCATTTCCCTCCCGTGAAACACGTCGCTGAGCAAATTCTCCGTATGCACGCGCACGAGCGTCGGCGCGCCGTCGAGCCGCCCCATCGTGAACGCCAGATGGTGCCGCCCGTCGACCCGGCTCCGTAAAACGTGCAGCGTGAACTCGCCATACTCCGACGCGAACGGCCGCTCGGCGAGCTTCTCGACGAGCTGCTCGCGCTGGTGCCGGTATTCGATCAGCGACGAGATCGAGATCAACGGCAGCTGCTGGCGTTCCTTGAACGCCTTCAGCTCCGGCAGGCGCGCCATCGTGCCGTCTTCGTTCAGGATCTCGCAAATGACGCCCGCCGGGCTCAGCCCCGCGAGGGCCGCGAGATCGACCGCCGCCTCGGTGTGTCCCGCGCGCTCCAGCACCCCGCCGGGCCGCGCGCAGAGCGGGAAAATGTGCCCCGGCTGCACCAGCTCGTCCGGTTTCGTCGTCGCGCCGGCCAGCAACCGGATCGTGCGCGCGCGGTCGAACGCGCTGATCCCCGTCGTGATGCCTTCCGCCGCGTCGACGGACACCGTGAACGCCGTGCGCATCGCCTCGCGGTTCTGCTGCACCATCGGATTGATCCCGAGCCGCTTCAACTGCGGCTCCGTCATCGGCACGCAGATCAGCCCGCGCGCGTGGCGGATCATCATGTTGACAAGCTCCGGGGTCGCCTTCTCCGCCGCCATCACGAGGTCGCCCTCGTTTTCGCGCCCCTCGTCGTCGGTCACGATCACAAGCCCGCCCGCCGCGATCGTGTGGAGCGCAGTCTCGACCCGGTCAAAGGGCTCGTGGGTCATCATGGGCCGGCAAGCATTTCCAGTCCGCCGCGCGTGTCAAATCCCGGCCGGGGAAATTCCCCCCGGCTTTTTCCCGCGCGCGCGCGGCGGGCGCGCCCTCGGCGCGGGCGCGCTTTGCCGGCGCATTCGCCTGGATGGTCCGGCCGGAGGCCCCGCCCGGCCCGGGGCGCTCGGCGGGCGCGGAAGCAAACGCCCCCGCCGATTTTCAGTCGAGAAATAGGTGTTGTCATCATCGGCGTTCCGGGCAAAACAGCCTCCGACTCACACCTCAGCACGCAACCACTCGTTAATGGCCTTACCTTCCTCTTCCGCCTCCGGCGGCCGTCCCCCGCGCGATTTCCGTCGCAATAACGATCCGTTCGCGGCCATCCGCCGCAACCACCGCATCAAGTCCCCCCAGATCCGCGTGATCAGCCCCGAGGGCAATCAGCTCGGCATCCTCGACACCCCGAAGGCCCTCCAGTTGGCCGTGCAGTTCAATCTCGACCTCGTCGAGGTCGCGCCCAACGCCGTGCCGCCCGTTTGCCGCATCATGGATTTCGGCAAATACGTTTACGAGGAACAGAAGAAGCACGCCCACTCCAAGCCCGCCGCCGGCAAGATCAAGGAGATCGAATTTACCGTCCGCATCGAGAACCACGATTTCGTCACCAAGGTCCGCCACGCCGAGGAATTCCTCGACCACGGCAACAAGGTGAAACTCCGCCTTAAGTTCCGCGGCCGCGAGATGGCGCACACCGAGATGGGCTTCGAGGTCATGAAACGCGCACTCACGGACCTCGAGACGATGGGGCACCCCGATTCTCCGCCGAAACTGAACGGCAAGCAGATCAACGTCATGCTGTCGCCGTTGCCCGCCAACAAGCGCAAGCCCAAGTTCCACGTCCGCGAGAAAGGCCACGTCCCGGCGGACGCGCCCGCGCACGACGCGCCCGTGCCCGCGACCCCGCCGCAAGGCTGACCTGCGCTCCTCCGTCATGGCGCGGCTCTCCGCACGCGGCCTGCTCGCCGCCCTCGCCGTCGCCCTCGCCGCGCCCGTCTTTGCCGCCGCGCCCGCGCGCGTCTCGCCGACCCGGCCGGCCGCCCCGCTGCTCTGGCCGACCGCGCGGTTCGCCGACGCCGACTACGTCGACGCGCGCGAGATCGCGGAGCGCTACGGTTTGAAAATCGCCCGGGAAAAGGGCGGCCAGGTGCTCCGGTTCACCGAGGGCGCCAAGGTCCGCCTCGTGCTCGAGGACCACAACCGCGATTTCTACTTCGACGGCCTCCGCGTTTTCCTCGGCCGGCCCGCCCTCGGCGCCCGCGGCACGCTGTGGGTCAGCAAGCTCGACGTGATCAAATTGCTCGCGCCGCTGCTGCGCCCGCGCGACCACGCGCGGTTGCTCCCGGCCGCCGCGCCGCAGACCATCGTGCTCGACGCCGGCCACGGCGGCACCGACCCGGGCAAGGAAAACCGGACCGTCGGCGTGAACGAAAAGACCCTCGCCCTCGATGTCGTCCTGCGGTTGAAAAAACTCCTCGAGGCCCAGGGCTGGCGCGTGCTGCTCACCCGCTCCGGCGACACCCGCCTCGCCGCCGACCAGATCACAGACCTCCGGCGCCGCGCCGAGTTCGCCAACCAGCACCGCGCTGATCTCTTCCTCAGCGTGCATTTCAACTCCGCCCCGGCCCCGATCACCGGCGTCGAGACTTACACGATGGCGCCGCAGTTCATGCTCTCCACCGCCGACGACCGGAAGGACGAGATGACCGACAAGGCGTTTCCCGGCAACAAACACGACGACGCCAACCTGCTCCTCGGCGAGCAACTGCACCGCGCGCTCCTCGCCGGCCTCCAGACCCCCGACCGCGGCTTCAAGCGCGGCCGCTTGCACGTGCTGCGCTTCATCGCGTGCCCCGGCGCCCTCGTCGAGTGCGCCTATCTCTCCAGCGACGCCGAGGCCCGCCGCGCGGCCACGCCGGAGTTCCGCGAACAGATCGCCCGGGCGCTTGCCGACGGATTGAAAAAGTATTCTGCTGCCCTCGAAGCCCTGCGCCCCCAATCCGGGGCCTCCGCTCCCGCCGCACCCCCGCCCTCGAACTCCCCGCCGCCCGCCCGCCCCGCCAGATCCGCATGAATCCCCGTCTCGCCAGTTTATTCCTCGGCCTGTCTGCCGTCTCCGCGCTGCTGCCGGCGCCCGCCCGCGCCTGGGACTACACCGGGCACCGCCTCGTCAACGAACTCGCCCTCGCCTCGCTCCCCGCGGATTTTCCCGCGTTCGTGCGCGCGCCCGCCGCTGTCGAGCGCGTGGCGTTCCTCGCCAACGTGCCGGACCGCTGGCGCAACGTCGACCCGCTGCTGCGGCAGTCGGGCGGCAGTTGGACGGACCATTTTTTCGACGTCGAACAGATCCCGCTCGCGGGCTTGGATCTGAAAACCCTGCCGTCGCTCCGCTACGATTTCGCGCTGCAGTTCGCCGCCGGTCGCGCCACGCATCTCGATAAATTTCCCGCCATCGACCCGGCGAAGGATGCCGACCACACGCGCGAGTGGCCGGGCTTCGCGCCGTGGGCCATCGCCGAAT
>JACQFT010000055.1 GCA_016199925.1 Opitutia bacterium
CCGGCGATGTCGTCGCTTTGCAGCGTGTCGATGTCGCCGCTGCGGCTGTTCATGATAACGTTGAGGGTTTGCGGCGGCGTGCCTTGGTCGGGGTGATCGAGACCGAGCACGTGACCGAGTTCATGCAGCGCGATGCGGCGGATATCGAAGCGGCCGGGAAACTGGCTGCGAGCGCCGCGATAGGAATCCCAGGTGAAGGCCGTGTTGAAGATGACGTCGCCCTCGGTGCGGAGGCTGCCGTTGCGCTGGGTGAGCGCGACGGCCAGCGTGTTGGCGCTGAACGCGCTGCCGTTGATGGAGGACGCCATCACGACTTCGTTGACCCCGTTGCCGTTGGTGTTGCCACTGGCGGGCGCGATCTGGGTGGTGAGCTGGATGGTGCCGAGCACGGCGTTCCATTGGTCGATAGCGGTCTGCACGCTGCCGTTGTAGGTCGTGCCGTCGACGAGCGGGCTGGCGGGAGCGGGGAGTTTGAGCTGGATCGGCACCGCGCCGGGATTCCACGCCAAGGGGAAAAAGCCGCTGGCGTCGGTGATGTAGTCGAACGCGAGCGCGCGGCCGCCGAGCAGCAGGATCGCGGCGCCGAGGGCGGCGGGCTGGCGGAGTCTCTCAGTGAAGGCGCGCACGGAGGTAGTTGGGATTGACGGCCGCCTTGATCTGCGCGGCGAACTGCTCGGGGGTGAGGGCGGCCGCAGTGCCGGCGGCGAGCGGCTGGGGCGAAGTCACCGAAGCGGGCTCGATGGGCCGGGCGACGTCGGCGGTGGCGGCCAGCGGCTCGAGATTGCTGCGCGCGATATAGCGGCGGCCGGTGCCGGGCTCGCGCAGGACCGGGTAGCGGCCGTGCATCATGGCGAAGAGCGGCGAGATGGTCCGGCCGTTGCCGCTGACGAACAGGATGTCCTCGTCGCCGGTTTTGAATTTCGGCGCGCCGACGACTTCGAGTTCGTGGTCGCCGATCTGGCCGCCGAGCATTTCGAGCACGACATGCGCGGGAGGCGTGCCGAGGATGGTCTCGCGCACCTCGAGCTCGACGAAGCTGACGATGGTCCGGCCGTCGGGGCCGTTACGGTATTCGGACTTCACGGACTTCACGACGGCGCGCACGACGTAGTCGGTCTCGTTGACGAGCTGGTCGAATTCCGGCGGCACCACGGTGGTCGCGTGCGCGGTCGCGGCGACCAAAAGCAGCGCGGCCAGGCTGCTCCAAGTCCGTCGCCGCAAACCTGCCGACAGCACATTCATTCGCGATGGGTCCGATACTCCGGAGCTCGCTCCGGTTTGGATTGAGTGGAGCGACCGGCCCCGTCCGGCCCGCGGATCGCGAAAAGACGGACGACACGGAGGTCGTCCCTCCCCGGCGAAGCTATGGTTGGGCGTGGCATGTGGATTGGTCGAATGGCTCGGGGCTTGCCCGGAGGAGTTTTGCTCTGGCCGGCAGCATGGGGATTGACGGACCGACGGCAACAGCGGTTTGCAGACCGGCGCCGGGATCGGCGTGGTGCAGCCCGGTTTCGACGATGAGTGAAGGCCCCGCGTTCGCAATCGGGCGACAAGTGCCGGTCGCCCGGGCCGCCACTCGCAATCGCGGCTGAGGGGACTGGCGGCAGTGCGCTTTGACCACGGATTTCGCGGAGGAGGACGGATCGATCACGGCGCGGTGGCGGCGATGCTCGGCGAGGACTGTGGGAGCTTGAGCCAGGGCTTTCTATTTTTGCTCGCGCGAGCGGCTTCCCCCGGGGGTCGGCGCGCGCAAGCGCGCTGGCCCACACTTGCCAAACCAAGCCGGAAAGCCGTGGAGCCTGAGCCGCCGGCAGAAACTCAGTCTTCCAATTGAGTGCCCGATGGCTACTCTCCCGCCATGAACCCGCTGATGTCCCGTATTACCGTCGAGCCCGGCAAGTGTGGCGGCCGGCCTTGCATTCGCGGCTACCGGCTGCGCGTGAAGGACGTGTTGGAACTCTTGGCGAACGGCGCGAGTTGGGAGGAGATTTTGACCGACTACCCGTTTTTGGAGGCCGACGACATCAAGGCGTGTCTCGAATTCGCCGCCGCGCAGAATGACCATGTGGTGCTGCGCGCGTCGTGAGGCTTTTCCTCATCGACAACCAATTGCCCGCGACGTTGGGCCGCTGGCTTGAGGAGCGGGGTTGCGCGGCGCAACACGTCCTCGCGCTCGACTTGGCGCAGTCGTCAGATGCGGAGATTTGGCTGCACGCAGCGAGATCGGGTGCGGCGATCATCACCAAAGACGAGGACTTTGCCCGGATGACCTTGTTGCGGTCCGAGCCGGTTGCAGTGATTTGGCTGCGCATCGGCAACTGTCGCACGGCGGCGTTGCTCGCCACGATGGAGCGCGCTTGGCCGTCGATCACTCAACAGCTCGATTGCGGAGCGCGCCTGATCGAAGTTTGTTGAGAGGTGGAGCGCCGGTTTGTTTGTTGGCCGCTCGTCAGGTTTCAGGCGCCAGCGAGGCTTTCTTCAGCAACTCTTGTGCTTTTTCTTTCCCGAATTTTCCGATGATCGCCCTCACCCGAAGCTCAGCATCGGAGAATCCCGCCCAGTATCCGTCGACTTCGGCAGGCCACCCGTTTCCGGCCTTATCGCCAACTGTCACCTGGTGATCAATGTCCCGGGCAAATATCTCTATGCAGGCCCACCAGGCGCTTTCGTAGGCGTAGGTGTAGCGCTTGTTGTCGCCGTCGAAGCCCGGCCACGGGTCGCCCCAGCGATGGATTGCGGGCGGATTGACCTGATGGGAGAGCAGCTCCCATGGGTCAGGGCTCTTCGGCACATGGCGGCACCCGATTGCGAATGCGACAAACAAGCATGTCAGGGCAAAATACTTCATGATCGAATTCGCGGGCTGAAGCACCGCGCTACGGGGCGAGCCAGACTTTTTTGTATTGGTGGAAGCCGAGGAGGGCGGGCTCCCAGCCGTGGACGCGCGGGTCGATCAAATAGGAGCGGACGCCGAAGAAAACGGGGGCGACGGGACCGTCGGCGAGGAGGAGCGCCTCGGCTTGCTGGAAGATTTCATAGCGCGCGTGCGGGTCGGGAGTCACGGCCGCGGCGGCGATGAGGCGGTCGTAGGCGGGGTTGGCCCAGCCGGTCCAGTTGTTGGAGCCGCCGCCGACGAACATGTCCAGGAACGTGACGGGGTCGACGAAGTCGCCGACCCAGCGGGCGGTGGAGACGGCGTAGTTGAGGGTCTGTTGGTTTTGCACCCAGATCTTTTGTTCGACGGGCGCGAGGGTGACCGTGATGCCGAGTTCGCGTTTCCACATCTGCTGGATCGCCTCGAGAACTTTGGCGTGGATCTCGTCGTTGCGGAGCTGGACTTCGAGGGTGGGGAAACCTTTGCCGCCGGGATAGCCGGCGGCGGCGAGGAGCTGGCGCGCGGCGGCAAAGTCGTCGGGCACGCGGGCGCGGGCGGTGTAGCCGGCGCAGTCGGGCGGGGTGTAGTGGTGCGCAGGGAGGCGGGTGCCGCGGAGGACATTGCGCGCGATGGAATCGCGGTCGATGGCGCGGGCGAGGGCGGCGCGGACTTGCGGGCGGTCGAGCGGCGGGCGCGTGCCGTTGAAGCGGAGGAAGAAAGTTTCGAGGAAGGGATCGAGGCGAAGTTTGGCCGGATCGTCGCGGCGGTAGGTGTCCACTTTGGCGAGCGGCAGTTCGTAGCTGAGGTGCTCCTGGCCGGCGCGGAAGTTGCGTTCGTCGACGTCCATGTTTTCGGTCGGATAAAAAACGATGCCGTTGAGACGGACATTGGCGGCGTCCCAGTAGCGTGGATTTTTCGCGGTGACGAGGCGGGCGTTGGGGGTCCACTCGGTGAGGACGAACGGGCCGTTGCCGACGAGGTTGCCGGGGCGCGTCCACGCGGTGCCGCGCTGGTCGAGTGCGCCGAACCGGGCGACGACGCGCGGGTTGATCGGGAACCACGGCGGCTGCGCGGTGAGCGCGGGGAGGTAGGGCGTGGGGCGTTCGAGCGTGATGACGACGGTGCGGGCGTCGGGCGCGGCGAAGCCGAGCGCGGAGGCGTCGGTGAGTTGGCCGGCGTTGAAAGCCGCGGCGTTTTTCACCGGGAAAAGCAAGTAGGCGTATTCGGCGCCGAGGGCGGGCGAGAGGATGCGCCGCCAGGATTGCACGAAGTCGGCCGCGGTGAGCGGCTCGCCGTCCGACCACTGGAGGTTGGGGCGGAGATGGAAGGTGTAGGTGAGGCCGTCGGGCGAAACTTCCCAGCGTTCGGCGGCGGCGGGGACGGCTGAGGAGGATTTCTCGTCGAGGGCGCAGAGGCCCTCGAAGAGCGCGAGGGCGATGCATTGGTCGGTGAACGCGGTGATGGTCTGCGGATCGAGGTTCTGCGGCTCGGCGCCGTTACCGACGTGGAGGATTTGCGCGCGGACGCCGGCGTCGGCGACGGTTTCGCGCCGGGCGCAGCCGGGGGCGAGGAAGAGGCTGAGGGCGAACGCGGACAGGAGGAGGGCGGGGAGCGGCGGGCGGAAGCGCATCGCGGAGAATCATGCACGGAGAGTTGCGACTGGCAAGGGGTGTGCTTTGGATTAAGTTGCGGATGGTGCTAAGAAACCAAGGCGCGATCCGTAAAGGAGGCAGGTGACGTGAACACCCCCGATCAAAACTCCGCAGTCCGCCATGAGAGCACCGCCTTTGTGTCCAACGCCGTGGAGCGCCAGCAGGCGCCGTTGTTGCGCTATGCCGCGCGGCTGCTCGGCGGCGACATCGAGCGCGCGCGCGATGTCGTGCAGGACACGTTTGTGCGGCTCATGGCGCAACCGCCCGAGCAGCTCGACGGGCACGTGGTGGAGTGGCTGTTCACGGTGTGCCGGAACCGCGCGCTCGACGTGCTGCGCAAGGACGGGCGCATGAAGCGATTTGCCGAAGGCCAGGAGGAGCGGCTCGCCGCGCCCGGACCCCGGCCCGGGCGCGAGCTGGAACGCGCGGAGACGAGCGAGGCGGTGCGGCAACTGATCGACCGGCTGCCGCCCAACCAGCAGGAGGTCATCCGGCTGAAATTCCAAAACGGATTCAGCTACCGCGAAATCAGCCGCATCACGGAGCTGTCGGTGTCGAACGTGGGTTTCCTGATCCACACGGCGGTGAGCCGGCTGCGCCGCGAAATGGCGGCGGCGAAAGAATGAGCGAGGACCCCCTGATGAAAAATATCGATTTGCACGATCCGCGCCTGACCGACTACGCGCTTGACGAGATGGAGCCCGCGCTGAAGGCGGAGTTCGAGCGGCTGTTGCGCGACGACCCGGGCGCGCAAAAAGCCGTGGAGGAAATCCGCGCGGCGGCGCGGGACTTGCAGGCGGCGCTGGAGGCGGAGCCGGGGCCGGCGCTGGCGGAGGAAACGGCGCGGCCGGCGGCCCGGGCGGCGATCGTCGCGGGGCCGGATCCGAGCAAACTCGACGGCGGAAAGATCGGCCGCCGCCCGGCGGGCGGGCGGGGCGCGGGCCGCGCGCAGTTGATTACGTTTCCGCAGTTCTACTTTGTGGCGGCGGGGCTGGCGGCGGCGTGTTTCGCGGTGGTGTTCGTCGCGTGGGAGCGGGGGGAGCGGGCGGAGGAGGCGCGGGGCAAACTGGCGGTGCGCCACGAGGCGCGCGAGCGGGAGGAGAGCACGTTGATGCGGGGCGCCCCGCCGGCGCCGACCGGGATCGCGCTCGTGCCGGCGGACTATGGGTCGCAGGACGAGCAGTTTTTCGCGACGGCGGAGGCGGCGCGTTCGACGTTTCCGCTGAAGGTGGGCACGGCGTCGTTTGAGGAGGTGCGCGAGAGTCTGCGGCAAGGGCGGAAGCCGGGGCGGGCGCAGGTGCATGTGGCGGAGCTGGTGAACGCGTTTGCCTATGCGTGGCCGGCGACGGGCGAGGGTTTCGCGACGGTGCTCGAGGAGGCGGAAGCGCCGTGGGCGGCGGGGCACCGGCTGGTGCGGGTCGGGCTGAAGGCCCGCGCGGCGGCGCACGACGCGCGGGTGGTGGTGGAGTTCGATCCGGCGGCGGTGCGGGCCTGGCGGCTGATCGGGTTCGAGCGCGATGCGGGCATGGTGGGGATCCGGGGCGCGCGGGAAAGCGGCGAGTCCCTCGCGGCCGGGCAGGCGATCACGGCGCTGTATGAGATCGTGCCGGCGGGGCCGGTGAAACCGGCGCAGCGGATGCTGCGGCTGACGCTGAATTATCGCGACGCGGACGGCGGGGCGAAGCATACGCTGGACGAGACGCTCCGCTCCAGCGGCACGCGGTTTGCGGACGCGAGCGAGGATTTCAAGTTTGCGGCGGCGGTGTCGGCCTTCGGGCTGATCCTGCGCGATTCGCCGCACCGCGGGTCGGCGACGCTCGGCGGGGTGCTGGCGTGGGCGGGCAGGGCGCCGCGGGGAGAGCGAGACGAGTTCGCGGCGATGGTGCGCGAGGCGCAGGGGGTGATGGGGGAGTGACGCGGCGGAATGACGAAGCCCGGATGACGAATTCCGAATGACGGAGGGCGATGTCCGCGGTGGGAGAATGGCGTTTTCCCGGGGCGGGGGCGGCCCGGCCCCACGGCGGCCCGCGGGGAGACGGGCCCTCCAGCAATCAGGCGCGCGAGCAAGCTCGCCGGCCCGCGGGCAGCGCGGCGCTCAGCGGCGGCGGCGGAGGAAGGGGACGGCGACTACGCCGAGGCCGAGCGCGAGGAGCGCGTAGGTGGAGGGCTCGGGGACGGGGGCGAAGTTGAGAAGGAGGGAGGTGTTGCCGCCCGCGCCGCCGAGGGTGACGGTGAAGGCGCCGCCGTTGGTGATCGAATTGAAGAAGGAGGCATCGACGAGGAACTGGTCGGAGCCGGTGAAGCCGGTGATGGCGGTGCTGGAATTCAACAGACTCAGGCTGAAGGGCGACGACGAGCTGAAGTTGGCGATCGTCGGGGCGTTGTCGGGGCTGCCGAGCGTGATCAGAAAAGGCGAGAGCCTGGTGGCGGTGATGTCCAAGCCGGCGGAGGCCTGCACGCTGTCGAAGCCGGGGGCGAGGCCCGGGCCGCCGGGGCTGGTGTCGCGGATGTCCCAGCGGTAACCGCCGCCGGAGGCGAGAGTGAGGCTGACGGCAAAGGTGGTGAAGCCGACGCCGCCGAATTCGTCGACGCCGGGGGAGAGCGCGAGTCCGGAGCCGATGGTGATGCCGGCGCCGGTGGTGTTGTTGACGGCGGTCGGGGCGAAGGTGCCGTTGCCGCCAAGGGTGCCCTGGGTGAGGATGAGGGGGTTGGTGAGGGGGGAATTGCTGGCGGCGAGGAGTTGGGCGCCGACGCCGTTGAGGGTGATCGGGCCGCTGCCGACGGCAAAGTTGTTCTGGAGGATGAGGGCGCCGCCGAGCACGTCAGTGCTGGCGTAGTTGCCCGTGCCGGAGAGTTGGAGCGAGCCGGTGCCGGTTTTGACGACTTTGGCCGCAGCGCCGTTGATGGTGCCTTGGAAGGAGCCGGAGGTCGTCTGATTGATGGTCAGGGTCGATTCGGTGGCGAGGTTGAGGGTGACGCTGGTGGAAAAGCTGTTGAGGCCGCCGATGACCGGGGCGTTGGAGGCGAAGTTGAGGTTGGCCGCGCCGGAGTTGCCCGGGCCGTTCGCAGTGATCGCGCCGGTGCCGGCGCCGGTGTCGGTGGCGATGTTCAGGTTGGTGGTGAGATTCTGGCTGAGGGCGAGGTCGATGCCGCCGCTGAACGTGTTGGCGCCGCTGAGGGTGTAGTTGGCGGTGCTCGCGGTGGCGACGTCCTGGAGGAGCTCGAAGCGCAGGGCGCCGAGGCCGGTGATGCTGCCGGAGAGGGTGAGGGCGTTGAGGCCGCTGACCTGGAGGTCGCGGTTGAGCACAATGGCGTTGGCGATGGTGAGGTTGTTGTCCGCCGCCTCAAGGACGACGGGGCCGTCGTCGTGTTGCTGGCCCGCGAAGAGCGCGGTGGGCGCGACGGCGAGCGCGCCGGTGCCGAGGACGCCGGTGATGGCGTTCGGGCCGCCGCCGACGAGCAGGCGGCCGGCGCCGAAGGTGGTGCCGCCGGAGTAGTTGTTGGCGTTGTTGAAGAGGCCGACGGTGGAGATGCGCTGGGCGTTGAAGTCGCCGAAGGTGGCCTGCACGGTCGGATCGCCGATGATGACCCCGCGGGTGCCGGTGAGCGTGCTATGCACGCTGACGTTGCCGCCTTTGTAGCCGGCAAAGCGATAGGAGTCCACGCCGCCGTTGGTGGTGGTGATGGCGCCGGTCAACGAGAGGCCGGCTCCGCCTGCGGCGGTCGAGGTCGCGGTGCCGAGGAAGAGATTGCCGGCGAAGGCGCCGAGGTTGAGGTCGCTGCCGAGGGTGCGCGAGGCGCCGGCGGGGGCGTCGAACCCGATCATGCCGGTGGAGGCGACGTTGATGCGACCGAGGAAGGAGGCGACGTCGGCGGCGTTGGCCACGTCGTCGGTCGCGGGCACGCCGGTGTTGGCGTTGGCGCTTTCGGTGCCGACGTAGCCGCCGGTGTTGATGGAGACGTTGCTGGTGCCGGCGGGCAGGGCGCCGACGCCGAAGATGACGGCGGAGTTGGTGACGGAGGTGCCGGCGGAGTAGTTGTTGCCGGCGTTGGTGAGGCGGAGCGTGAGCGGCGTGCGGCCGGGAGAGTTGAGGACGACGGAGTTGGCGCCGGTGAGGGCGGAGTCGACCTGGAGGAAGCCGCCGCCGCCGCCGAAATTAAACGAAGTGCCCTGCGGGGTGATCGTGCCGGAGAGAATGGCGCCGGCGGTCGTGCCGTTGTTGGTGGTCGTGGCGGAGCCGAGGCGGGCGTTGGTGCCGAAGCCGGCGAGGCTGATCGGGCCGGAATAATTGTTCGGTGCGGTCGCTTTCGGATCGGTGTCGAAGCCGACGGTGCCGGTGGTGTTGGCTTTGTCGAAGCGGTCGAGGAAAACGGTCTGAGGGTTGGCGAGGGAGCCGGCGGCCGAATCGCCGAAGCCGATGTAGCCGTGGGAGAGATTGGTGCCGCCGAGGGTGCTTTCGGCGCGGAGGGAGCCGGTGGCGGGGATGGCGCCCGCGGTGGCGAAGACGAGGACGCCGTTCTGCACGACGGTGCCGCCGGTATAGGTGTTGTTGCCGGAGAGGATCAGGCTGCCGGCGGAGTTCATCACGATGGAACTGCTGCCGCCGCTCTCGCCGATGGCGCCGCTGATTTCGACGCCGGAGTCCTGGATGTTAACGGCGGTGGTGGGCGAAGCGAGGGTGACGGGGCCGGTGAACTTAAGGTCGTCGCTCTCAAAGACGTTGAGCACGCCGTTGATGGTGGTGGCGTTGGTGATGGTCGCGCCGCCGACACCGGTGGCGCCGCCGGAACCGGAGGAGTTGTTGCTTCGGGCGCGGATCGCCGGGGAGACGCCGGTGGTCAGCGCGGGCCCGAGGATGAAGGTGCCGGAGCCGAGCGCGCTGTTGCCGCTGATGGAGAGGAGGCCTTGCTGGAGGGTGACGCCGGCGAGGGAGCCGTTGAGGCCGGAGAGCTGGAGCTCACCGTCGCCGGTCTTGGTGATGCGGCCGGAGCCGCCGATGTCGGTGCTGACGGAGAGCCGGCCCTGGTTGATCGCCCAGATCTGATCCGCGCCGGTGACGACTTGGAGCGCCGAGGGCGACTCGGGAGTGGGGCGGGGCGACAGAATCTCCGCGTTCGTGAACGGTCCGCCGCTGGCGGAGGAATAGGAGATGCCGCCGGCGCCGATCGTCAGCGTGACCACGCCGCTCGTGTTGCTCCCGAAGATGGAGTAGAACTGATCGCTCTGAAAGATGAGCTGGTTGACGCTCTGGTTTGAATCGACGTTGATGAACGAGTTGGTGAAATTCGGGAGGAGCACGGTCGCGGAGCCGTCGGTCGGGGGCGCCACGCCGCCCTGCCAGTTGTTCGCGGTGGTCCAGTTGTTGTTGGTGCCGCCGGTGCCTTGCCAGGTGAAAACCAGGGCGCCGGCGGGGGCGTTGACGCTGGCGACGAAAAAGAGCAGGGCAGCCGAAACGAGTCTTGGCTTCATGGGGAGTGGGGAACCGGCGGAGAGAATTGCAAATCTCCTGCTAGAGGCAAGGGCGAAGGTGGCGGCGCGGTTAAAAAAAGCGCGAGGTTTCGGGCGGCGGCCGGGACGGCCGGGCCGCGGGAGGTGGGGGGGGGAATCGCGCGGCGTTCCGTTGTGCTCGCGCCAACGGTTCCACTGTGGGTCAGCGCGCTTGTGCATGCCCAAACCGCGCGCGCAAGCGCCGGCCCACGCTGACGAAACCGAACCGGAAAGCCGTGAACGGAATCGCCGGCGGTCCGAATCGGCCTTGCCGCGCCGGGCGGGCGTGCAATCGTCGGGCGATGGCCCAGTTCGGTCCTTACGCAACGCTCGTCACGCAACTGCCCTACTCGGCGCAGTTCGCCGCCGCCTTCGGCTACGTCGCCGAGATGCTGCGGCCGGGCTCCGCCGCGCGCGCGCGGATCGACGCGCTGGCGCCGGGCCACTCCGGGAAAATCGAACTCGCGGCCGGAGCTTTCGCCATCGAGCAGGCCTATTTCACCAAGCCGCGAGCGGAGGGTTTCTTCGAGTCGCACCGCAAATCCATCGACGTGCAGGTGGTCGTCGCGGGCGAGGAGTCGATGGAGGTGGAGGATATTTCCCGGCTTGCCGTCACCCACGCCTACGACGTCGAGCGCGACCTGATCAAATATGCCGACACCGCCGCGGCCTCGCGTCTCGCGCTGCGCGCGGGCGACCTCGCGCTGTTTTTCCCGGCGGACGCCCATATGCCGTCGCTGCAACTCGGCGGCCCCGTGCTGGTGCGCAAGACCGTGGTCAAAGTGCCCGTCGCCTGAGCCGTATCCATTCAATCGAACCACGAATGAACACGAAGGGACACGAATTAGAAACCAGGCTACAGGCAGCCGGTCTTGATGCCCACCAAGCGTGCATAATTTCATTTCCGCGCCCGGTCTCAGGCCTCTTCCGAATGGGTGTTCATTCGTGTCCATTCGTGGTTTCCGAATGCATCGATCCGGTTGAGCGACGCCCCGCCGCATGAACTACCGGCATCATTTCCACGCGGGCAATTATGCCGATGTGTTCAAGCACGTGCTGCTGCTCCAACTCATCCGGGCGATGCAGGCGAAGGAGAAGGGATTTTTGTTTCTCGACACCCACGCCGGACGCGGCGGCTACGATCTGACCGAGACCTCGCTGCTGCCCGACGGCCGCGAGCGCGAACCGGAATTTCCGGCCGGTATCGGCCGCGTGTGGGGCGAGGCGAACGCCTCGGCTTTGCCGGGCGGCGGGCCCGGACAACCGCCGGGCGGACCGCAGTCCGCCACGGTGCCCGCGCTCGCCGACTACCTTGCGCTCGTGCGGCGGTTCAACGACCGGCGGGGCCACACCGGCGATGCGCTGCATTTTTATCCGGGCTCGCCGTGGCTCGCGAAGTTGGCGGCGCGCGCGCAGGACCGGCTCGTGCTCTGCGAACTCCGGCCCGACGACGCCGAGGCGCTCGATTTCGATTTCGCGCGCGAGGCGCGCGTGCGCGTGCAGGCGATGGACGGCTACACCGGGCTGAGGGCTCATCTGCCGCCGCCGGAAAAACGCGCGCTCGTGCTCATCGACCCGCCGTTCGAGAGTCAGGCGGAGTTCGCCCAGATTTTGAAATCGCTCGGCGAGTCGCTGCGGCGGTTTCCGAGCGGGGTTTTCGCCGTGTGGTATCCGATCACTGAGCGGACGCGGGTGGACGATTTCTTCGACGGGCTGCTGGCGCTGCGACCGCCGCCGGCGCTTTTTGCCGAACTCCGCGTCGCGGGCGATGCCACGCCGGTGCGGATGAAAGGGTGCGGCCTGCTTGTCATCAACCCGCCGTGGAAAATCGACGGCGCGATCCGCGCGGTGTTGCCGGAACTGGTCCGGCCTCTGCGCATCGACGCCGGGGCGTCGGCCCGCTGTGCGTGGCTGGTGCCGGAGGCCTGAGCCGGCTCAGTGCGCCGCCGGGACCGGGCGATGCGTGATGCGCGTCGCGGTGAACGGGAGCGGATCGAACGCGATGCGCGGATTCGGGAGTCTGGGCGCTTTGAAGAGCGGCCGGCCCCAGAGCACATCGCGCGGCAGGGCGCCGGGGGAGGGCGCGAGCACGGCGGGCGAGATGATCGCCGGAGGCTGGTGGGCTTGGTGGTGGAACGTTGTCATTGCGGTTTGGCGGGCGGCGCGGTTGGTCAGACCGCACCCCACACGGAGCTAGAACCCGGTTGTTCGCCAGTTGTTCCACCATTTTTCAGGTGAACTCGCGGTGACGGCCGCGAGTCCGGTCACGCCACGCGCCGGTGCGACGATGGCGCGCGGGCGGCGGCGGGCGGCGCCTTGGGCAACCGCAGCGTGAGCACGCCGCCGGCGAGGTCGGCCTGCAACGCCGTGAAGTCGTAGCCGGCGCCGAGCCGCAGGCGGAGTTGGTAGTCGCCCCGGGCGGCCTCGGGGCGCGGCGCCGGGCAGTCCCCGCGCACAGGGCGGGTTCGCCGCGCGGTGATGCCGAGGTCGGGCCCGAGCGTGATGATCTCCACGCCGCTCGCGTCGACGCCCGGCACATAGACCTTCAGTTCGAGGGTCTGCGGCCCGTCGATACTCTCAAAGCGCGGAGGACGGGAAGGCCGGGCCGGTTTCGCTGCGGGCCGCGGGCTGGGTGTGCTGGGTGGGTTGATCATGGGCAGGGACGGTTCCTCGCTCGTCGGTTTTCACCGCCGGGACTCCTGGGAGGGGACAGATACCGTGGGTCGGTTCCGTCAGGCCAGGCAGCCCGAGCAGGTAAGTTTGTTAACCCACATCTGCAGGCACGGGCACAGCTTCACGCGTGCAAGCGGCAGCCCGGCCTTCGTCGTCGAAGCGCCGGACCGGCTGCGGTGAACTTTGAGGCTCGAGGCCATGGGGTTAATCTGGCGCGAGCATGCGGGCCGCGACGGCGTCGCCAAGCGAAAATCCGCGGCTATGACGCGGCGGCCGCCGCTGATTATTCCCGCGTGACGCCCGCGTGCATGCCGCTACGCTCGCCGCCATGACACCCATGCAAGATGCGACGACCACCGTGAACATTCTGCGCGCGCGCGTGCAGGCCTTCGTCCGCGAGCGCGACTGGGAGCAGTTCCACTCGCCGAAAAACCTCAGCATGGCGCTCGCCGCCGAGTCGGGCGAACTCATGGAGCATTTCCTCTGGGCCGAGTCCAGGGCATCGCTCGACGTCGCGCGCGATCCGAAGAAACGCGCCGCGATCGAGGCCGAGATCGCCGACGTCGTCATCTACGCGCTCGAGTTTGCGAACATCTGCGGCATCGACCTCGCCGCCGCCATCGAGGCCAAGCTCGCCGCCAACGCCGCGAAATATCCCGTCGAGAAAGCCCGCGGCCGCTCGGAGAAATACACGGAGCTCTGAAATTTTCGATTTTGGATTTTGGATTTTCGATCGGCGCAGTCCCGCTGCGCTCGCGTCACTTCTGGCTGTAGGAGCGGCTTTATGCCGCGATGGTTCGCGCTGATCGCGGCATAAAGCCGCTCCTACAGTTCAGAGACAGCCATCCGCAAAAAGCAGCGCCCCGCCGGGCGCCGCCAATCGAAAATCGCGAATATCAAATCGAAAGTCCAATCACGCCTTGCCGCCGAAGGTCACGAAGTCGTCGAGCTCCAGCCAGTCGAACCAAGTGCTGATGTCTTCGCGGTGCGGGGCGTTTTTCTGGTGGATGCCGTTGAAGAACTCGCGTCCGCCGACTGCGCTCGGCGCGCGGCTTTCGAACCACGTCGACCACGCGGCGATTTCGCTGCCGGTGCGACGCGGCCTGGCGTGGGCGAGCACATGGGCGAGCAGCTCGCCGTCGCCCTTGCCGGATTTGATTTCCTTCAGGAACGCGGCGGGCTTGAGGCCGGTGAACTCCCAAAAATGCGCGTCGACTGGGCAATTATAGTGATAGTCGCCGTTGGTGCCGGCGACGGTGGCGCGTGCTTTGTCGATCAGACGCGGGAAGTGCGCAAAGCCGCCGAGGCGGGCGCGCGGGCTGCGAGGCGGATACTTGGTGAGGTCGGGCGCGCTGAAGTTGAAACCGCCGGTGCGGACGGTCGGATTGGTGTAGGCTGACTTGAGGGAACGGGCCATGGGATTGTCGTTGGGTTCAGGGTTGAGGAATTCGGGGGCCGGCGTGGCAGGCGCAGCCGGCGGCGCACGGCGTCGCGGCGGAAGTTGCGGCCGCTTTCTCGGTGCCGCCGATGAAGCCATAGCCGCCGGTGATGACGCGCCGCACGGGCTCGCCGGTCGCCGGATCGGCGGCCAAGGGCGCGTCCTTCATGCTTTGGGCCACCTCGAAACGGCGCGGCGCGGCGCCGGGTTGCCGGGGGATGGTTTCGTAAACGTAGGTGGCCATGGGCGTCGTCTCCTCGGAATCCAGATTTTCTGTTTTGGCAAGTGGCGAACTTTGCCCCATCGCAGTCTGCGCATGAAAACCACCGCCGCGCTCGAACGCTACTACGTGCTCCCGTGCTGCCTGCTGTTGCTCAATCTTGGCAACGAGATCGTCTCCTACAAATCGCGGCTGATCGGCGACGGCCTGCTGCGCACCCTCTTCATCATGGGGCTGGTGTTGTTCGGGGCGTCGGTCATGGCCTACGCGGTCGCGCCGGGAATCGTCTGGTGCATCCAGTCGCTGCGCCGCACCAGCCGCACGCACGGCGGCGGCCTCGGCGAAGTGCTTTTCCTGCTCGCGCTGGGCGGTGTGATCTTCGGGCTCTACTACCGCGTCTATATCCTCGGCGTGGAATCGGTGCTGCCGGCCGGTTGGCGGAATCAGTGAGGCCAGACGCGGCGGTTGGACGCGGGTGCGCGAAGCCGGAAAAGGAAAGAGTCCCAAGCGAGACTCACCCGTTAGGTGACGGCGTCTGCCGACGAAAACGAATGGGATTTCCCTCTGGGTCCTCCGCGACCTCTGTGTTGCAACCGCCGTTTCTGGGCTGGCGGTCGCCGCCGTCTTTTCGCGGGTTTGGTTCGACCGGAGAGACCGGCTCCGTCCGGTCCGGGGAGGGCGAAAGAACGGACGACACGGAGGTCGTCCCTCCCCGCGGCATGCAGGTGCGCGCGTCGCCGGCTGTCGCTTGAATGTTTCGGGGAATTGCCCGGGCAACTCATTTCCACCCGGCGCGGAGGGCGGCGGGCGATTTTCCCTGTGCGCGGAGGGTGCGCAGGGCGAGCGCGTCGTGGCGCTTGGCGAGGCGGACGCCGTGCTCGTCGTGCACGAGCGGGCAGTGGAAAAACGCCGGAGCGGTCGCGCCGAGCGCGCGGTAGAGCAGCAGTTGGCGGAAAGTGGACAGGATCAAGTCGGCGCCGCGCACGACTTCGGTGATGCGCATCGCGGCGTCGTCCACGACGCACGCGAGCTGGTAGCTGGGCACGCCGTCCTTGCGCCAGACGAGGAAGTCGCCGAACTCGCGGCCGGCGACGGCGCGCTGGTCGCCGGCATGTCCGTCGTGAAAAGAAATCTCCTCGCCGTCGGGCACGCGCAGCCGCCAGTTGACGCCGTCGCGCAGCCCCGCGGCGCGTCTGGCGTTTTCTTCGGGCGACAGATTTTCCGGCCGGCAGGTGCCGGGGTAAACGGGTTCGTCGGTCGGGTTGGGCGCGAGGGCCGACTCGTGCGGCGCGCCGAGCGCTTGTTGCACGTCGCGCCGCGTGCAGGTGCACGGGTAGATCGCGCCGCTCGCGCGGAGTTGCTCGAACGCCGCAGCGTAGTGCGCGCCGCGCCGGCTCTGCTCGTAGGGCGCGTGCGGCCCGCCGACGTCGGGGCCTTCGCTCCAGTCGAGGCCGATCCAGCGCAAGTCTTCGAGCATCGCGGCGACGAAGTCGAGTTTCCACCGGGCGGTGTCGAGGTCGTCGTTGCGCAGGATGAGTTTCCCGCCGGCGGCGCGGGCGCGTGCCTGCGCGACCCAGAACGTGCGGGCGTGGCCGAGATGGAGCAGGCCCGTCGGCGAAGGGGCGAGGCGCCCGCGGTAGAGGGGAAGAGGAGAAACCACGGTGCCACACGGATGAACTTGGCACATCGGAGTCGCAATCAATCTCGTCTCGGAATTCTATTCACCGAAGGTCGCGAAGGAAACGAAGGCACGGGAACGAATCCTTTGTTCCCTTTGCTGCCTTCGGTGAAAATATCCGTGCCTATCCGGGCAATCCGTGGTTTCAAAATCCGGATGAAATCTCTCTGCGTCTATTGCTCGTCCAGCGACCGGCTCGAACCGAAATACTATGAGGCGGCGACGCGGGTGGGTGCCGAGATCGCCCGGCGGCAATGGGCGCTCGTCTATGGCGGCGGCAAGTCCGGCTTGATGGGCGCGGTCGCGCGCGGCACGAAGGACGGCGGCGGCAAAGTGGTCGGCGTGATCCCCGAGTTCATGAAGGTGCGCGAACTGGCGTTCACCGAGGCCGACGAACTCATCTCGGTGCTCACGATGCGCGAGCGCAAGATGCTCATGGAAACGCGGGCCGACGCCTTCGTCGCGTTGCCGGGCGGCTGGGGCACGCTGGAAGAGATTCTCGAAATCATGACGCTCGCCCACCTCGACGTGCTGCGGAAGCCGGTCGTGTTCTTCAACCAGGACGGCTACTACGACGACTTGCTCGCGATGTTCGACCGCATCGTGCGGGAAAACTTCATGCGCCAAACCGTGCGCGGCAAATACGCGGTGGCGCGGACGGTGGAGGAAATCTTCACGCTGATCGACGGTTGGAACCACACCGTGTCGGACAAACAGTGGTTCGAGACGCGATGAGCCTGGATGCGCCGTGGAGACGTGGGGTGGGGCGAGCCTTCCCGGTGAGCCGTTTCCCGTTTCGCCCGTTCGCGGCTCACCCGGAGGATTCGCCCTACCTTCTATCATGACCCTCGACGACACTCTCGCCCTGCTCCGCCGCCATGCCGCGCGTCCGCTGGATGCGGCCGAGGCCGCGATGCTGGCCGAATACGCGCCGTTCATCACGACGCACGCCGACTGCCTGCTGCGCACGTGCGTGCCGGGGCATCTCACGGCGTCGGCGTGGATCGTGGACTGCACGCGCCGTTGGACGCTGCTCACGCACCATCACAAGCTCGACCGCTGGCTCCAGCTCGGCGGCCACGTCGACGGCGAGCCCGACCTGCTCGCGGCGGCGTTGCGCGAGGGGCGCGAGGAGTCGGGTTTGAGAAGTCTCGCGCCGGTGTCGCCGGAAATTTTCGACGTCGACCGGCACGTCATTCCCGCGCGCGGGGCCGAGCCGGAGCACTGGCACTACGACGTGCGTTTTCTGATCGAAGCTGATCGTGAGGAGCCCCTGCAAATTTCCGACGAGTCGAAGGATCTGGCGTGGGTCGAGCTCGACCTCGTGGCTGAATTGAATCCGAGTGAGTCGCTCGCGCGGATGGTGCGGAAGACAGAACGGAGAAGCTGAGAGCTGAGAGTCTAGGGTTGAGAGCCGGGAATCCGGAGGGTAGGGCGCACCCGCTGGGTGCGCCGTGACGGCGGAGCGAGCCGCTCCGCCCTACCATCTGAACGTCGTCACCGATACAGCTTGAGCAGATCCTCGGTGCGGACCCAGCCTTGCTGACCGCCGGGGAAGGTGAGGCGAGACCAGCCGAGGAAAGTTTTGTCGGCGACGGCGAGGGAGCCGGCGGAGAGCGGCGAGGTTTTTTGCGCGGTGTCGGCGTCGGTGGGGATGCTGCGGAGCGTCGAGGGTTTCCAGACGAGCGCGACGTCGGGGTCGGCGAGCTGGCCGTAGGTGTGCAGGCTGAAGGTGGCGGCGGCGGCGAGGAGCACGGCGAGGAGCATGGTCGCGAGCGCGACGGGCCGCGCCCACGCGCCGATGCGGCCGTAGCCGCGCAGCAGGAGAACGATCAGCGCCACGGCGATGAGCAACGCCGCGGCGACGAGCGCGAGCTGCCATTCGCCCGGCGAGGCGGAGCGGGCGAGGGCGAAGCGGCCTTCGCCGCGCGAGAAGTCCACGAGTTCCGGCGGTGCCAGGCCCGAGCGTTGCAGGCCGAGGGCGAGGTCCCACCGCGTGGCGTCGGCGCGCGGAGCGAGGAGGAAGGCGCTCGTCCAATGCACGGTCGCTTCGGCCCAGCGCTCCTGCTGGGCGAGGGCGAGGCCGAGATTGTGCTGCGCGACCCAGTCGGTGGGGGCGGCGGCGACGGCGGCGCGCCAGCCTTGCTCGGCTGCGGGGAATTCAGCGTGTTTGTAGTGCTCCGTCGCGGAGTCCGCACCCATAGCTGAGAGCTGAGGGCTGAGAGCCGAGAGCAAGAAAACGGAAAACAGGAACGGCAGGAAGTTGCGCGGGGCGAAGAGCGAGAACACCGGCCAGCTCGGCACCTGCACGGCGGCGAGGGCGGCCTCGGCACGCGCGACCCAGTCGGGCGGCAGCGGCGTGTCGGGGCCGAACTGGGTGCGATCGGCCTCTTCCCAGAGTTTGGTCCAAGCGGCGGAAGCTTCGCTCGAATGCGCGGCGACGGCAGCTTGCAAGCGCGGAGCGCCGGGCGCGGCGTGGGAAATTTCCCAGAGCGCGGCGGAGTGAATTTGCCATTGCTGAAGAAGCTGAGAGCTGGTCAATTGCCGGGCTTCGGGTGCTTCGGCCGGACTGGCTGTAGGAGCGGCTTTATGCCGCGATTCAGACAAAACATCGCGGCGTAAAGCCGCTCCTACAGTTTGCTGCGCCGAGGCGGTGCGGAGTTCTGCCAGCGTTTTCGCCAGAGCGGCGCAGGCTTCGCGACGGAGGCGTTGCGGGTCGCGGTGGCGCGAGCGGAGCGCGGCGAGCACGAGCCACGCGAGCAGCGTGAGGGCGGCGGCGGGAATCGAGGCGACGAGCCACAGCGTGTCGCCGCGCAACGGAGCGAAGCCGGTTGCGCGGCCGGGCAGCGGGTCGCGCGGGAGACGGTCGGGCGGGACGGGGGGCACGGCGTTGACGGTCGCCGCGGCCGGCGCGGACGAGGGAGGCGTGGCGCCGTTGAGCGAGAATTGCACGGGGCCGGTCGCGGCGGCGGGCGCGGGCGGTGCGGCGGCGGCGGTGACGTTCACCGTGACGGCCTCGGAGCTGAGGGTCTTGTAGGTGCCTGTCTTCGGGTCGAAGTAGGTGAATTTGACGGGGCCGAGCGAGTAGCGGCCGGGCTTGGTCGGCACGAGCACGACGTCTTCGGCGAGAGTGCCCTCGAAGAGCGAGCCGTCCTTCATGGTGCGTTTGGATTTCGGCTGCACGACTTGGAAATCGCTGGAGACTTCGCGTTGCGGCAGGCCGGCGAGGTCGGGCCAGTTGCCCGTGCCCGCGAGTTCAAGGGTCCACGTGATCGGTTCGCCCGGGGCGGCGGTGGTCGGGACGATTTTGGAAACGAGCGTGAACTGGCCGACGGCTTTGGAGAAGTCCGCGGGCGCGGGCGGGAGCGGGTCGAGGGTGACGGTGAGCGGCTCGCTGGAGACCTGGACGGGCTCGGCGGTCGTGCCGCCGAAAAGGCTGAAGCCGCCGTTGGGCACGGCGAGGACGGCGACCGCGGAAGCCGGCGGCAGCGTGAAGGTGCCGGGCTCGCGGCCGAGCACGCGGGTGGTTTGGGTGAGGACGGCGCGAGGCTCGCCGCGCACGAGGGCCTCGGCGAGATCGGGTTTGCTCCAGTCTTCGGCGGTGAACGGGGCCGGCTGCCACGTCGCGCCCGGACCGAACTGATAGAACAGGCGGCGGCGGACATCGAGGGTGAAGGTGACGGGGATGAGTTCGCCGGCCCAGTAGGAGCGCTTGGGCGTCTCGAGGCGGGCGGCTGTGACGTCTTTCACCGCGACGGTGGTATTGCCGACGGTGGCATCGCCGACGGTGTAGGTGGCGGCGGGCACGCGGAGTCTGCCCTTGTCGGTGGCGACGTCGAAGGCGGGGATGGTGAGGGCGGAGCGCTTGGTGGGACGGACGGGGAAGACGAAGGAAAAAGTTTTCGAGACCTTGAAATTCACGATGCTCGTCTGGCTGCTCTGGGACGGCGGGCCGAACACCAGGCCGTTGACCGCGGGCAGGCGCGGATCGCCGTCGGGCTCGCAGTTGTCGAAGGTGAGCGAGAGGTCGCTGACCTGGTTGAAGCCGAGCTGGCCGCCGGGCGGATCCCAGCGGACGGACTGGGCGTGGACGGGGACCGCCGCGAGCAAGAACAACCACGGGCCGAGCAATAGGAGGAGGAGAGGCAGGGGCGCAGACTTGCGGCGCCCAAGAATTCCCGACCCCCATCGGGCGCAGCAAGACTGCGCCCCGACGCGGCGGACGTTGAGGAGTTGAGTGAATTTTTGAAAATGACGGAGCATGGGCGTTACCAGTCTTTGCCCGACTTGGGTTTGGTGGGCGGCAGGGGCTTGCCTTGCATGAGTTGGAAGAGTTTGGCGGGAGAATCCTGGTCGCGGACCTGGTCAAGTTTTTGGAGGGGCATGGCGAGGTCCGGATTTTGGGGCTGCGCCTCGGGTTTCCGGTCCTGCTGGCCGCCGACTTTTTGGGTCTCGGGTTTCTGCGGTGGCGGCGGTGGCTTCGGCTGGTCTGGCTGCTCCTTCAGGTCGCCGAACGCGTCTTTGTCCTTTTGCGGCTGGTTTGGCGGCTGGTTTTGTTGCTGCTGCTGCTGTTGGTCCTGCTGCTTCTTCTCCTGGTCCTTTTGCTCCTGATTCCGCTGCTGGTCTTGTTTCTGTTGATCCTGCTTTTGCTGATCTTTTTTTTGCTGCTCCTGCTGCTTTTCCTCCTGTTTCTTTTTTTCCTCCTCGTGTTGCTTGAGCAGTGCTTCGAGCTGGGAGCGCAGCTTCGGCCAGTCGGCGGCTTTGGCGTCGAGCTTCGCGCCGCGGTCGACGGCGGCGAGACCGTCGCGGATGGCGCCTTCGACGGGACGCTGTTGGGACGACTGCACGCGCTCGCCGAACGTGACGGTGGTCTGGGCGAGTTCGGCAAAATCTTTGGCGTCGAGGTCGTCCTTGGCGGCGAGGCGAGCGACGGTTTGGGAGAGCGGGGCGGCGAGGGGGTCGGAGGGCGGCTCGGCGGCCGAGGCGAGAGGCGAGAGGCGAGAGGCGAGGAGGAGGACGAGGAGCAAGGCGGCCGTTCGCGCGACGGCCTGACCTCTAGCCTCCAGTCTCTGGCCTCTCGCCTTCCCCAGCGGCAGCGCGCGCTCGCGCGGGCGGACGGGGAACTCGGCCCAGAAGCTGATGAGCAGGAGCAGGAGGCCGGGGGCGAGGAACCATTGGAAGCGCTCCCGAAGGCGCGCGGTGTTCTTCTCCTGGAATTCGCCTTTGCGGCCGGCGTCGACGGTTTTCTGGAGCAGCGCGGGCAGATCGACCCAGGAGCTGGCGTCGGCGTAGGCGCCGCCGGTGAGCTGGGCGAGTTCCTGCAAGGTCGAGCTGTTGAGGCGCGAGAGGACGACGGCGCCGCGGTCGTCCTTGACGAAGCCGCCGCCCGGATCGGGGATGAACGCGCCCTGGGTCGTGCCGACGCCGAGGCCGATGACGCGGATGCCTTTGGTCTTGAGCGAATCGGCGAGGCTTTTCCAATCGTCATCGGTCGCCTCGCCGTCGCTGAGGATGATGAGGTAGCGGTCGGCGGTCGAGGTGCCGAAGGCCTGGATGGAGGCTTCGAGGAGCGCGTGGTAGTTGGTGCCGCCCTCGGGGAGATAGTCGGGTTTCAGGGCGGGGAGAAATTCGCGGAGGATCTCGTAGTCGGCGCTGAGCGGGCTCTGGAGAAACGAGGTGCCGGAGAAGAGCACGAGGCCGACGCGTTCGCCTTTGAGTCCGTCGAGCAGCGAGGTGATGAGGAGCTTGGCGCGGTCGAGCCGCGAGGGTTTCACGTCCTGCGCGAGCATGGATTTGGAGAGATCGACGGCGATGAGCACTTCGCGCGACTGGTCGAAGACTTGTTCCTCGATGACGCCCCATTGCGGGCGGGCGAGCGCGACGATGCAGAGGGCGAGGCCGAACCAGAGCCAGAGGCGGGGGCGCGTCTCGGCGGTGGTGTGCCGGGTGCCGAG
>JACQFT010000049.1 GCA_016199925.1 Opitutia bacterium
CGGCGGCTCGATCTGGATCGCCGACCAGTTGATGTCGAACAGCAGCGACCTCAACCGCACGGCCGCCCGCGGCGAGCACATCGGTTTCGTCTTCCAGTTTCACTTCCTGATGCAGGAGTTCTCAGCACTCGACAACGTCGTGATGCCGATGCGCAAACTCGGGCGCCTCACCGAGGAGGAAATGGCGGCCCGCGCGCGCAGTCTGCTCGGCGAGGTCGGCCTCGGCGACAAATCCCACCGCCTCGCCACCCAGCTCTCGGGCGGCGAGCAGCAGCGCGTCGCCGTGGCGCGCGCCCTCGCCAACCAGCCGTCGATCATCCTCGCCGACGAGCCGACGGGCAATCTCGACGTGAAGAACTCCACGATGGTCTTCGACCTGCTCACCCGCCTGGCGAAGGAAAACGGCCAGGCCGTCGTGCTCGTGACGCACAATCCCGACATCGCCACCCGGTGCGACGAGGTGAAGCCGATGCGCGACGGCGAGTTCGTGCGGACTTGACGCGGTGGGCGCGGAGCGAGTGGCCGGTTCCCGGCTGTGTGCGGTGCGGGCGCCGGGAGGTGTTTGCGGGCGTCGTCGGGTGACATTTTAGCGGTAACCCGGATACTGACTTGACGTCTTGGTTGGAGGTCCGCCCTATCCAAGCCGGGCCAGATTCAACAATGATTCTGAGCGTCCACATTCCAAAAACTGCGGGAGTCAGCGTCCGCAATATTCTCAAAGAACACTTCGGAGCCGGCTTTGTGCTCTATTACTGGGAGCCGACGGACGCTTACGGACGCGTCCTCCCGGCGGTGCCGGACTCGGCGGAGTGTGTGCACGGGCACTTTCCCGCCGATCAGTTCGCCGGCCGGTTTCCCGAGGCCAGGCTGGTGACCTGGGTGCGCGACCCCGTCGAGCGCGTGGCGTCTTCCTATTACTACCGGCTGCGCCACCCCGACTGGCGGCATCCCGTCTGCCGCGAATTGCACGCCAAGAAACTCTCACTGGCCGACTACGCGGCGCTGCCGCTGGTGCGCAACGAAATGGTCCGTTTTTTTGGCGGCAAGCAACCGGCGGATTTTTTCTTCATCGGGGTGATGGAGGAGTTCGCCCGATCTCTCGCCCGAATGAGCAGTCTGCTCGGCCTGCCGGCAGCCCCGGAGCGCCACGACAACGGGAATCCTGACAAGAAAACGTCCCGCTACGAGATCGACCCCGGAGTCCGCCGTGAGATCGAGGAGTTGAACGAGGGCGATGCCGAGCTCTATGGCCGCTGTCTGGATCAGGCCGATTGGTTGTGCACCCGTGCTGGCTGCCAGCGGATGGCAAGTTGAGCGCCGCTCGTTTCGCCCGACCCGCTGCCGGCCGCCGCCGGGCGGGCCTCGGGTTTCGCCGGCGACTGACGGATAAGCCCGGATGTTCGCCCGCCCGACGGTCCTTATATGTCAACTACCTGCCTCCGCTCGGGAAAATTTGTTTTACTTTGGAAGCGCGGCTTCGTTTCGTCTTCGGATTCGCATGGACACATCCACCGTGAGCCCGACCTGTTCGCGTAAAACATTCTTCGCCAAACTCGCCGGCTTGGCCGTCGCGTCGGGCATGGTCCCGTTCCTGTCGACGAAGGCCCGCGGCCGCCCCGCCGCTCCCGCTCCGGCCGACCTCCGCTCCGAAACCCGCGCTGTGCCCCGCCAAGCCGGCTCGGTCTGAGCCTCCGCTGCGCGCGAACACCTGACGGACCATGTCGAAGATTTTCCCCAAATCCGCCAACGCTCTGCCGCTGCAGATCGTGCTGTTCATCGTGGTCCTCGCGGGCGTCGCCACGGCGGCGGTCACCTATTACGCCACGCCGAAATACCTGCGCATCGGCTACGAGCCTGTGCAGCCGGTGCCCTTTGACCACAGCCTCCACGCCGGCCAGCTCGGCCTGGACTGCCGCTACTGCCACGCCTCGGTGGAGAAGTCGGCCACCTCCAGCCTCCCCGCCGCCCAGACGTGCATGAACTGCCACAGCGTGATCAAGCCCGCCAGTCCGCTGCTCGCGCCCGTGCGCCACAGCTACGAGACCGGCGAGCCCGTGCCGTGGGTCAAGGTCCATGTCGCGCCCGACTACGTTTACTTCAACCACTCCGTCCACGTCACCCGCGGCGTCAGTTGCGTCGAGTGCCACGGCAAGGTCAACGAAATGACCACCGTTTACCACGCGAAGCCGCACAGCATGGGCTTCTGCCTCGATTGCCACCGCCAGCCGGAGAAATTCCTCCGCGCCCCGCGGGACGTCTACAATCTCGATTCCCCGACTCTCGCCGCCCAGGGCAAGATGGACGAGGCCCTCGCCCAAATCCACCAGTGGAAGGTCAAACCTCCGCAAAGCTGCTCCGGCTGCCATCGCTGATGAAACGCAAATTCGACCATCCCGCCCCCACGCCGCGCGCGCTCGCCGGCCCGAATTACTGGCGCAGCCTCGACGAGTTTTCCGGCGCTCCCGGTTTCAAGGCCCACCTCGAACGCGAGTTTCCCGCGGGCGCGTCGTCCCTCGAGGGCGTGGACCGCCGCCAGTTCATGAAGATCATGGCGGCCTCGTTCGCGCTCGGCGGCGTGGGCCTCGCCGGCTGCCGCCGCCCCGAAATGAACATCCTGCCCTACGGCAGATCCGTCGAATACACCGTCCCCGGCCTCCCGCTCTATTTCGCCACCGCGATGCCGCTGCGCAAGTCGGCCCTCCCGCTCCTCGCCGAGACGCACCAGGGCCGCCCGACGAAAGTCGAGGGCAATCCCAGCTACGCTCCGCACGGCGGCGCCAGCTCGCTCCTCGCCCAGGCGTCCGTCCTCGATCTCTACGATCCGGAGCGCGCCACCGGGCACACCAAGGACGGCCGCGCCCTCGACGCCGCCGCGGTCAACGATCTCCTCGCCAGCATCCACCAGGCCTACGCCGGCAACGGCGAGGGCCTCGCGTTTCTCGCCGACGAATCCGCTTCGCCGACCCGCGCGCGCCTCGTCGCGCAGTTGCGGCAGAAATTTCCCCGCGCCCTCTGGGCCGAATACGAACCCGTGCAGGACGAGCCGCCGGTGCAGGCCGCGCTCGCGTCGTTCGGCCGGAGCGTGAAGCCGCTCTATCGCTTCGCGAAGGCCGACCGCATCCTCAGCATCGACGCCGATTTCTTCCACGCCGAGGCCGGCAGCCTCTACTACGCCCGCGATTTCGCCAAGGGCCGCCGCGTCGCCAAGAAGGACGACCCGATGAACCGCCTCTACGTCGTCGAGAGCGCGTTCACCCTCACCGGCAGCATGGCCGACCACCGCCTGCGCCTCGCGAGCAGCCACATGCTGGCGTTCACCGCCGCCCTCGCGAACACGATTCTCGGCACCGAGATGTTTGCGCCGCTCGCGCAGGGCCTCGATCTCAACCCGGCGTGGATCGCCGAGTGCGCCAAGGATCTCGTCGGGCACGCGGGCAAGTGCCTCGTCGTCGCCGGCGCCCACCAGCCCGTGCAGGTGCACGTGCTCGTCAACGCCATCAACGCCAAGCTCGGCAATCTCGGCCGCACCGTCGACTTCGTCGAGATCGCGCCGGCCGGCGCGTCCACCCTCGCCGCTCTCGCCACCGCGATCAAGGGCCGGGCCGTCAAGACCCTCGTCATTCTCGGCGGCAATCCCGCCTACAACGCCCCCGCCGATCTCGACTGGGTCGCGTTGCAGCAGTCGGTGCCGCAGGTCGTCCGTTACGGTTACTACCGGGACGAGACCTCCGCGCACGCCGGCATCCACCTCACCGCGACGCACTACCTAGCATCCTCGGGCGATGCCCGCACGGTCGACGGCACCATCGTGCCCGTGCAGCCGATGATCCTCCCGCTCTTCAACGGCCTGACCGAAGTCGAGCTGCTCGCCCGGCTCGCCGGCGAGGAAAACCCCGACCCCTACGCGCAGGTTTACACCACCCTCGCGCACCTCACCGACGGCTCGAAGAAAGCTTTCGAGAAATTCCTCCACGACGGCCTGCTCGAAGGCTCCGCCTACCCGCCGGTCCCGGTCGCCTTCGACCCGCAGCGTTCCGCCTCGGCGTTCGCCAAGAATCCGGCGTTCGTCCCGCTCTCGCTCTCGAATCTCGAGGTGCGTTTCGCCACCGACCACAAGATGGACGACGGCCGGTTCGCCAACAACGGCTGGCTCCAGGAGTGCCCGGACCCGATCACCAAGATTTCGTGGGACAACGCCATCCTCGTCAGCCCGCGCCTCGGCAAACTCCTGGGCATCGCGCCGCGCGGCAGCCAGCCGCAGGTCGCGCGCGTCGAGGAGAACGAGTTCGACACCGGCAAAGAGTATGCCCACTTGGGCGAGCTGACCGTCGACGGTCGCAAGATCGTCGGCCCGCTGCACATCCAGCCCGGCCTCTCCAACTTCACCGTCGTCCTCCCGCTCGGCTACGGCCGCAGCGTCACGGGCCACGTCGGCACCGGCGCGGGCTTCAACGCCTACGCTGTGCGCCGGAGCGACGCGCCGGGCTTTGCCACCGGAGCGAGCATCCGTGTCACCGGCCGGCGCCAGAAACTCGCGAACGTGCAGGAGCACTGGTCGATGGAAGGCCGCGACATCGTGCGCGAGGCCAACCTCACGGAGTTCGACGCGAACCCGCATTTCGCCGCCAGCTTCGGCATGGAGTCGCACACGCCCCCGAACCTCGGCACCGAGGGCGAGCGGCGCCCCGGCGAGACGGACGCGGCCTATCTGGCGCGCCTCCACGGCGGCAACCCGACGGCCGAGCAGCCGTCGCTCCCGCGCGGCAATTCCCTCTACGAAACGCCGAACTTCGACGGCCTCCACCAGTGGGGCATGTCGATCGATCTCAACACCTGCATCGGCTGCAACGCCTGCGTCGTGGCCTGCCAGGCGGAGAACAACATCCCCATCGTCGGTCGCGAGCAGGTCGCCCGCGGCCGCGAGATGCACTGGATCCGCCTCGACCGCTACTACTCCGACGGCAAGGCCGACGCCGCGCCGTTCGGCGCCTAGGGCAACAAGGAGTTGCCCGAAGATCCCCAGGTTTCCATGCAGCCGATGACGTGCCAGCACTGCGAACTCGCCCCGTGCGAAGTCGTGTGCCCCGTCAACGCCACCGTGCACGACGAGGAAGGCCTCAACGTCATGGCCTACAACCGCTGCATCGGCACGCGCTACTGCGCGAACAACTGCCCCTACAAGGTGCGCCGGTTCAATTTTTTCGACTGGAACAAGCGCGCCCTCGACGCCCTTTACATGGGCCCGCTCGGCCACCAGAGCGAGATGCCCGAGCTGGTGAAGATGGTGAAGAACCCCGACGTCACCGTGCGCATGCGCGGCGTCATGGAAAAATGCACCTACTGCGTCCAGCGCATCCAGCAGGCGAAGATCGCGCAGATCCGCCTCGCCGGCGCGAGCGGCAACGTCGAGGTGCCCGACGGCACCATCCGCACCGCCTGCCAGCAGGTCTGCCCGGTCGAGGCGATCGTCTTCGGCAACATCAAGGACCCCCACGCCCGCGTGTCGCAGCTCAAGGCCCAGCCGCGCGACTACGCCGTCCTCGGCTACCTCAACATCCGCCCGCGCACGACTTACCTCGGCAAGCTCCGCAATCCGAACCCGCACATGCCCGACTACTCCGATCTCCCGCTCAGCCGGATCGAGTATAACAACAAGAACCACCCGCCGGCCGCCGGCGAACACGGCGCCAAGACGGCGCCGGAAGGAGGGCACAACTGATGTCCTCCCACATCGAACCGGCCGGGCACCCGCTGCTCGCGGAAGTCAACCCGGTCGCCATTCCCCGCCAGGAACTCGTCCACCACGGCCGCGACTTCCACTGGATCACCGAGAAAGTCTGCGGCATCGTCGAGGCGAAGACCCCCGTCTGGTGGTGGTGGTGCTTCGGCGTCGCCGCCTTCGTCGCGTCGTTCACCGTCGCGGGCCTGATCTATCTCGTCGGCACCGGCGTCGGTGTCTGGGGCCACGCCAACCCGGTCAACTGGGCGTGGGACATCGTCAACTTCGTCTTCTGGATCGGCATCGGCCACGCCGGCACCCTGATCTCCGCCATCCTCTGTCTGCTCCGCCAGAAATGGCGCACCTCGATCAACCGCGCCTCCGAGGCGATGACGATTTTCGCCGTCGTCTGCGCCGGCATCTTCCCGGTCTTCCACGTCGGCCGCGTGTGGATGGCGTGGTATCTCTTCCCGATCCCCAACGCCAATTACATCTGGCAGAACTTCCGCTCGCCGCTCGAGTGGGACGTGTTCGCCGTCTCGACCTACGGCACCGTGTCCGTCCTCTTCTGGTATGTCGGCCTGCTGCCCGACCTCGGCACGATGCGCGACCGCTTCACCGCCGCCGGCAATCTGCTCAAGGCCCGCCTCTACGGATTCTTCGCGATGGGCTGGCGCGGCTCCAACCGCCACTGGGCCAACTACGAGATGGCCTACCTCATCCTCGCCGGCGTCGCCACGCCCCTCGTGCTCTCCGTGCACACCATCGTGTCGTTCGACTTCGCCGTCTCGCTCATCCCCGGCTGGCACACCACGATCTTCCCGCCCTACTTCGTCGCCGGCGCCATCTTCTCCGGCTTCGGCATGGTGATGACGCTCATGCTCCCGCTGCGCGCCATCTACCGCCTCGAGGACCTCATCACGCAGTATCACATCGACTGCATGTGCAAGATCACTTTGGCCACGGGCACGATGGTCGGCTACGCCTACGCGATGGAGTTCTTCATCGCGTGGTATGGCGCGAATCCGTATGAGGGCTTTGCGTTCATCAACCGCGCGTTCGGCCACTACGCCTGGGCCTACTGGATCATGATCACGTGCAATGTGATCACGCCGCAGTTCTTCTGGTCGCGCCGCGTCCGCGAAAACACCACCCTCGTCTGGATCCTCTCGATCTTCGTCAACGTCGGCATGTGGTTCGAGCGCTTCGTCATCATCGTCACCTCGCTCGCCCGCGACTTCCTCCCGTCGAGCTGGGGCTACTACTCGCCGAGCATCGTGGAAATTTTCACCTTCTTCGGCACCTTCGGGGTCTTCTCGGTCCTGTTCCTCCTCTTCATCCGCTTCGTGCCCATCATGCCGATGTCCGAGGTGAAGGCGGTCATCCCCCAGGCCGACCCGCACGGCACCGGCCACTAAGGAGGCATGACCATGAAAAAATCCTACGGACTCATCGCCGCCTTCGACTCCACCCCCGCGCTCTTCCGCGCCTGCGAACAGGTGCGCGACGCCGGCTACACCCGCTGGGACGCCACGACGCCGTTCCACGTCCACGGCCTCGACGCCGCCATGGGCATGCGCCGCTCCAAAGTCCCGCGCTTCTCCCTCGCCGGCGGCGTCGCCGGCTTCATCACCGGCATGAGCATGATCTGGTTCGTCGATGCGTTCGACTACCCGCTGATCGTCGGCGGCAAGCCCTACTTCTCCCCGATGTTCGCGTTCCCCGTCTCCTACGAGCTGACGATCCTCTTCACCGCCTTCGCCACCATCGGCGGCATGTTCCTCCTGAACAAACTGCCGATGCACTACCACCCGCTGATGAAGGCCCCGCAATTCGTGCGCGCGATGGACGACCGCTTCTACGTCGTGATCGAGGCGGCCGACCCGAAATTCCACGCCGCCCAGACCCGCGCCCTCCTCGCCCAGGCCGGCGGGCAGGACATCGCCGAACTCGAAGAATAAGATGCGCTACGCCTACTTCACGCTCGCCTTCCTCGTCGTCCTGACGGTCTCCATCATGGGATTCCGCGGCCTGCGTTCGACCCAGCCGCCGATCGAGGTCTTCCCCGACATGGACCGCCAGGCCCACTACAAGCCGCAGGCGGCCTCCAATCGTCCGGCACGGCCAGGACCGCTACCAGATTTATTGCCTCCCCTGCCACGGCGCCCTCGGCGACGGCAACGGCATCACCAAATCCTACGGCATGGTCGCCACCCCGACCTACCACGACGACCGCCTCCGCGCGATGGCCGAGGGCGAGATCTTCAACACGATCACCCACGGCAAAAACACCATGCTCTCCTACGCGGACAAACTCAGCCCCGACGAGCGCTGGGCCGTCATCGCCTACGTCCGCGCGCTGCAACGCGCCCATCACGCCACCCTCGACGACGTGCCGCCCGAGCACCGCGGAGACCTGAAGTAACATGACCGCCCCCGCCGCCACCCACTCGCCCGCCGCCGCCCCCGCGCCGACCGCCGCGCTCGCCGGCAAATTCCTCGTCGCCGGCCTCGTCGGGCTGGCGCTGACCGCCGCGGGCTTCTTCCTCGCCCACGACTCCGCGGGCGTCGCGCTCTCGTATCTCGTCGGCATCTCCTACTGGTCCGCCGTCGTCATCGGCATGCTGATGCTCGTGCTCATCCATCACATCTTCGACGCCGGCTGGTCCGTCGTCATCCGCCGCCAGTTCGAGCACGGCCTCGCCGCCTTCCCGTGGCTCTTCGTGCTCTTCCTCCCGCTGCTGGCCTCTGCGTGGCTGAAGCCCGGCCTAATCTGGCCGTGGATGGACCTCAGCCACGAACTCCACGGCGGCCACACCGTCGGCACCGACCCGCTCTATCTGAAAAAGGCGAGTTTCCTGAACGTGAAAATGTTCACCGCGATGACGGTCGGTTTCTTCGCGGTGTGGATCTGGCTCTCCGCGCGACTCCGCAAAGCGTCGTTCACGCAGGACGCCGACGGCGACAAGAAGTGGACCTTCATGAGCCGCAAGACGGCGGCCTTCGGCATCCCGCTCAACGCCCTCGCCCTGACCTTTGCCGCCATCTACTGGATGAAGAGCCTCGAGTATCACTGGTTCTCCACGATGTATGGCGTGTGGTTCTTCTCGAACTGCATCCGCGCCGCGCTCGCGTTCGGCGTCGTCATCACCGTCTGGCTCTACCAGCGCGGCGACTACAAGGGCATCTATAACACCAACCAGTTCCACTGCCTCACCGCGCTCGCCTTCGCCTTCGTCGTCTTCTGGGCCTACATCACCTTCTCCCAATACTTCCTGATCTGGAACGCCAACGTCCCCGAAGAAACCTTCTGGTATAACATCCGCGAGTCCGGCGACTGGTGGTGGATCGGGATGCTGCTCCTCTTCGGCCACTTCTTCGTGCCGTTCCTCTTCTGGCTCGTTTACCGCAACAAGGCCACCCGCGCCCCCGCGCTCAAGATCAGCCTCTGGATCGCCGCCATCATCCTCGTCGACATCTGCTACAACGTCCTCCCCGCCCTGAAGGACCACCACGGCGTGCCGCAGCCGTTCTTCTCGGTCAATCTCCTCTGGGTGCTCACCTCCGTCGTCGGCATCGGCGGCATTTGCGGGTGGGCCTACCTCCGCAGCTTTGCCCGGACCAAACTCATCCCGATCCGCGACCCGCGCATCGTCGAATCGCTCACCTACCACGAAGCCACGGCCCCATGAGTGCATCGCCCGCCCCCGAATTTTTCCCCCGCCGCACCCCCGTGCTCACGCCCGTGCTCGTCCTGCTGGCCTTCGCGCTCTTCGGCTGGCTGGCCTACCGCCTCTATGTGCCGCACGCCGGGCGCGTCGCGCCCGTCGCCGGCGTGCTGACCCCCGCCGACCGCCGCGCCCTCCTCGCCGAACACCGCGCCAAAGAGACCGCCGCCGCCACCTCCTACGGCTGGGTGGACCAGAAAGCCGGCATCGTGCGCCTCCCCCTCGACCGCGCCATCGAGCTCACCGTCAAAGAGCACGGCCCGAAGTAATTTCCGCCGATGAATTCCCCCGACAACAACCGCCTCGAGCAGCAGGAGATCGACGCCTCCGCCAAGTGGCCGGTGCTCACCTTCCTCGGCTCCGCCCTGTGCTGGCTCGTCCTCGGCGGCGCCCTCCAGCTCGGCGCCGCGCTCCAACTGCACACCCCGGCCTTTCTGGGCGGCTGCGAATGGTTCACCTACGGCCGCCTCGCGCCCGCCGCGCAGAACGCCCTCGTTTACGGCTGGGGCATGAACGCCGCGTTCGGCTTCGGCCTCTGGCTGATGGCCCGCCTCTCCGCCTCCGCCCTCCGCCACGGCGGCTGGCTCTTCGTCGCCGCCCAGTTTTGGAACCTTGGCATCACGCTCGGCGTCCTCGGCATCCTCACCGGCGCCTCGACCTCCTTCGAGCTCCTCGAGCTGCCCCGCTTCGTCACCGTGCTCCTGCTCGTCGCCTACGCGCTCATCGGCCTCTGGGCCGTCTCCACCTTCTGCCTGCGCAACACCGAGCACGTTTACGTCTCGCAATGGTATCTGTTCGGCGCGGCCTTCTGGTTCCCGTGGCTCTACACCGTCGCCCAGGTGATGCTCTTCCAGGCTCCCGTGCGCGGCGCGCTCCAGCCCCTCGTGAACGCGTGGTATGTCAACGGCCTCTACGGCCTCTGGTTCGTGCCGGTCGCGCTCGCCGCCGCCTACTATTTTCTCCCGAAGATTCTCGGCCGGCCGCTGAACTATTTCTACCTCCCCGCCGCCGGATTCTGGTGTCTGGTCGTGGCCACCGCCTTTTCCGGCGGCAGCCGGCTCATCGGCGGCCCGGTGCCCTCGTGGGTCGCGACGCTCGGCACCGTCGCGAATTTCGTCGCGGTCCCCGCGGTGGTCATGATCAGCATGACACTCTTCGGCACCCTCGCCGGCCGCTACGCCGCCCTGAAGGAGAGCATCACGCTCCGCTTCGTTTTCCTCGGCCTCCTCGGCTTCGTCGCCGCCTCGCTGCTCAACTTCGCCCTCTCGCTGCGCAGCGTCGCGGTCCTCCTGCAGTTCACCCTCGTCGGCGAACTGCGCGACTGGCTCCTGTTCTACGGCTGCTTCTCGACGATGATGTTCGGCGCCGCCTACTTCATCGTGCCGCGCCTCACCGGCCGCGCGTGGCGTTCCGGCGCGCTCGTGCGCGCCCACTGCGGCGCCACCGCGCTGGGCCTCGTCGTCCTCACCGTCACCCTGCTCGCCGCCGGCTGGCAGCAGGGCAAACTCCTCAACGACCCGGCCGTGCCCTTCGCCGACCTCACCAAAGCGATGCTGCCGTGGTTCACCGCCCGCAGCGTCGCGCTCATGCTCCTCGCCGTCGGCCATCTGGCGTTCTTCGTGAACTTCTGCTGGTCCGTCTGCCCGTTCGGCTCGGCCGCCGAGGCCCCCGCTGAATTTCACCTCCCCCCCGCCATGAGCCTGCCGGCCAAGGAGGGACACGCATGAAAAACGGCCTCACCCTTTTCCTCGGAGTCTTCGCCACGCTCGCCCTCTCCTGGGCCGGCGTGCTGCTGACCGCCCAACGCCAGTTCGGCGGCCTCGCCCAATACAAAGACCCGGCCGACGAATCCCTCAATCCCGCCGCGCTCAGCGGCATCGCCGACCAGGGCCGCATGGTTTATCAGGACCTCGGCTGCGTCAGTTGCCACACCCAGCAGGTGCGCCGCGAAGGCTTCGGCGCCGACATCGGTCGCGGCTGGGGCACCCGCCAGAGCGTCGCCCGCGACTACCTCCGCGAAAAGACCGTCCTCATCGGCCAGGCCCGCCTCGGCCCCGACCTCCGCAACGCCGCGGCCCGCCCCTACGCCGACGCCGAATATTTCTACAACCTCCTCTACGCGCCGCAGTCCGTCGCGCCCGGCACCAACATGCCGTCCTACGATTTCCTGTTCGACGTCCGCCCGGCCAGCGATCAGCCCTCCCCGCACGCGCTCCGGCTCACCGGCCGCTTCGCGCCCGCCCCCGGCACCCAGATCGTGCCGAGCCGCCGGGCCGACGAACTCGTCGCCTATTTGCTCAGCTTGAAGGACACCTACGACTATCCCGAGGCCCGGCCCTTCGTCGAACCGAAGCAGAAAGAGGGAGGCCACTAAGATGAATCCCCCCCCGGACAAACACACCCTCGAGCAGGCCGGCGCCAGCGACGAAAGCATCCGCCAGGTCCACACCCAGCTCGCGCACGAGAAGCCCGAGCAAGCCGGCGGCGGCTACGCCGCCTATCCGCTCGTGCTCCTCGGCCTTATGTGCTCGAGCATCTTCTTCGGCTCGATCTACCTCGCGCACTACTCGTCGCACTTCGATCCGCTCATCTACAACGAAAACGCCAAGCCCGTCGCCGGCGGCCCCGCCGTGCCCGTCGTCACCCCCGCCATGCTCGGCAAACGCGTTTACACCAACATCTGCATGACCTGCCACCAGCAGAACGGCCAGGGCCAGGCCGGCGTCTATCCGCCGCTCGCCGGCTCCGAATGGGCGCAGGGCAGCGAAGAGCGCATCATCCGCATCGTCCTCCACGGCCTCAGCGGCCCGATCACGGTTGAAGGCAAGGAATTCAACAATGCGATGACGCCCCTCGGCACCGTGCTGAAAGACGAGCAGATCGCCAACGTCCTCAGCTTCGTCCGCCAGGAGTGGGGCAACACCGCGCCCGAGGTGAAAGCCGAGACCGTCGCCCGCATCCGTGCCGAGACTGCCAGCCGCACCCAGCCCTGGACCGCCGCCGAGCTCGAGAAGCTCGGCAAGTAAGGCGCGCGAAAATTCAACTCACTCCGGCCGGGCCGCGCGCCCGGCCTTTTTGTTTGCGCCACCGAAAGCCGGCGAGTTCGCATCCGGCCGGCGCTCCTCTCGGCCACTCCGTCGGCCTTTGTCACGTATTACGTGACAAGTTTCATCAAGGGACTTTCAGAGGGGTTTGTCACGTAATACGTGACAAACGCGTCGGCGCCGTCGCGTGGAAATTTGGCGCGCCCAAAGTCGACTTTGGCGATGCGAAGCCTGCTTTCCGCGCACCTATTTTCCAGTCGTCGCCGCCACTGGTGGTTTCGACCGGTCCACCAATTGCCCGTGATGCACGACGCCGGAGATTTTCTCCGTGTTCGCCACGTCGTCGGTCGGGTTGGCATCGAGGATCACCAGCTCGGCGATCTCGCCGGCGCGGATGCCGTGCGGGCGGCCGAGAAAATCCGCGGCCTTCGTCGTCGCGCCGGCGAGCGCATCCCACGCGGGCAGGCCGGCCTCTTGGAGAATCTTGATCTCGCGGTGCAGCGAGTAGCCTTGGAACGTGCCGAGGTTGCCGACGTCGGAGCCCGCGAGCAGCGTCACGCCGGCGGCGGCGAGCCGGCGCACGGCGGCGAAATCGTTGGCCCGGTCCTCCCGCTGCCATTGCACCGTGCCCAGCGCCTTGTTCGCAAAGCTCCGCCGGTGCCGGTAGGCGTCGAGTGTCGCGGCGCTCGCCACGGCGCGCAGCAGCGGGCGCTCCAGCATCGCCGGCTGGGCGACGATGGCGGCCAGGTCGCTTTGCACGGCCATGGTTGGAATCGACCGCACGCCGCTCTTCGCCCACTGCGCCGGCAGATCGTCCGGGATCAGGTCGTCGTCGCAGAAATGCGTGACGGCTGCCGCGCCGGCCTCGATGGCGTCGCGTGCGTCCTGCCACGTGCTGATGTGCACGACGGTTTTCACGCCCGCCGCGCGCGCGGCATTCACCGCGGCGACGAAGGTCGGCCGGTCGAGCGACGAGCGGCCATGGGCGTGGTCGTAGATGATCTTGATCACGTCGGGCCGCCACTTCTTCACGTAGGCGGCGACCTTGCCCGGCGCCATCGCGGGACTGCCGAGACTCCACCGGCCGAACGGCTCGCCGGCCCCATAGAGGTCGGCCTCGTCCGAGGGCGCGAGCGGGCGGGCGCGCTGCCGGTCGCGGCGCGAAAAAAATTCCTCCGACTCGCTCGTGCCGAGATTCAGATACGCCGTGACGCCGCAGTAGAGCATCCGCCGCGCGGTGTCGCCGAGCGCCATCTCCTCGTAGCCGTCGTCGGGCTGCGGATTGCCGGCGTCATGCACATGCAGGTCGATCAGCCCGGGGATGACCCATTTGCCCTTCAGATCGAGCGTCTCCACATCGGCGGCGGCCTTGGTGCCGGGCGCCGCGACGCGGCCGTCGTGAATCAGAATATCCGTCGCCGTGATCGTGCGCTGAGCCGGGTCGACCAACTGCGCGTTGCGGAGCAGCAGATCCCGCGCGCGCGCGGGAGTGATTGAAAGCAGCAGGAGCGCCGCCAACGAAAAGAAAGCGGCCGGCGGAGTTGAAACCACGGATTTCACGGATGACACGGATTGGGAAAACAAACGAAGGCGGAGTCGCCCACACTTCGAGCTTCAGAGTCGGCTCTGTATTTCCGTGGAAGCAGGGAAATTCGTGGTCAATGCTGTCTGCCTTTGCCTCAGCCTTGCTTGAACAGCCCGCCGAGGTTCGGCATCTCGAATTTCTGAAAGCCGGCCGGCGGCGCGAACAGCGAGGCGGGCAGGGGGCCGGGCTCGATCTTGGTCGCCTCCAGGCGCGATACTTCCTTGCCGCTGCCGTCGCGCTCGATCACGCGAAGCGGGAAACCACCTTTGCCCTTCAACGCCGCCTCCCAGCCGCTGACTTTGCGGCCACCGCCCGTCGGACCGCCGCCACCGAGACCCATGAACGTGCCGAGGCCCTCGGCGACCCACGCCTCGCTCACCCGGTCTTTGTCGTGCATCAGCCATTGCTCGCACTTGTAGCCGAGGAGGGTGTCGGTCTTGCCGGTCCGCTCGGCGGTCGCCGTGCGCTCGGCCGCGGCGTCGCGGGCTTTGGCCTCCATCGCCTCCATCGGCATCATCATATACATTTTCTGCGCAGTCATGACCACGAGCATCTCGCGCTTTTCCAGGTCCATGATCGAGGCAAAGCTCTCGCCTTTGCCGGTGTCCATGTCGATGCGCATCGACGAACCCTTCATGGCGTAGTTGAAATTCTGCGGGCGGCCCTTGCCGCTCGTGAGGGCGAGACTGACCTTGCCCTCGAACGCATCGGCGACCAACAGCGCCGGAGCCAGCAGCACGCCGCCCAGCACGAGAAGACGGGAAAAGGATTTCATGCGCCGAGCCTAGCGGAGTCGCGGCGCGGAGCACAAGCCGCGGAACGGCGTGCGCGCGCCTCGCCGGGCCCGCCGAAGCGGTCAGGCCCGCGGGCTTGCGCGCGCCGCAAAATTCCGGGCGGTGAGCCCGAGGGAGATTCCGTAAACGAGATGGATCAGCAGGCTGGGGCCGACGAGTCGCACCCCGCCCAGCCACGGGAGCGGATCGCCGAAGAACAGCGGCAACGCGAGCGAGTTGGCGCCCAGATAAAAGCTCAGGCCATACGCCGCGCCCGCGCCGACCGGTTGGGCGGCCAGCCGCGGGAAGCGAACCAGCGCGACGAGCAGCGGAAGGGCGAAAATCCACCCGATGACGAAGTGCAGGAGGAGCAGCACGACGGGCGCCGGCGGGCCGCCGACGAGCAGGGTGGCGACCTTGGGGCCGTAGCGGCCGACGTCGAAGCCAAAGCGCTGGAACAAAAGGCCGGCGGGAATCATCGCCGCCGCGGCGACCGTGCCCGACCGCAGGGCTTCCTTGAGCAGGCTGGCGGGGCGCATGGATCGTGCGCGCTACGGGGCCGCGTGCCGGGCCACAAAATCAGCGGCGAGCATTCCCACCAGCCGCGCCGTGCGTTGCAGATCCTCCGCGCGGGCGGCGGCGGGCAGCCGCGGGTCCTCAAAGGTGTGGTTGCCGCTCACGATCGCGACGCGCGCGGGGCCGCCGGCGCCCGCCGCGAAGCGATAGAGGATCGGCGCGTTGCCCAGCGGATCCTGCTCGCCGGCGATGAAGCAGAGCGGGCGGGTTTCCCGCGCCAGGCCCGGATAGTTTTCCACGGCCAGCGACACGACCGCTCCGTCGCGGACGCGGCTGCACACGGGCGTGAGCAACAGTCCGCCGCGCAGGGTGCGGTCGGCCGCGAGCACGCGCCACGCGACTTCGGAGCCGAGGGATTTGCCGCCGGAAAAGATCCGGTCGGCGGCGACGCGGGCATCACGCCGCGCCTGCGCCACGACGGCGGTCATGTCCTCGACTTCCGTTGCCAGATTCTTCGACGCGCGGCCGGCCTTCGGGTCGGCCGTGTAGTAGGCCCAGTCGAAACGGAAGACTGCGCAGCCGCGCGCCACGAGCTGGTCCGCCACTTCGGCCATCACGGGGGCGTTCATCGGATACCCGGCCCCCGGCGCCAACACCACGGTGGGAAACGGCCCCGGGCCTGCCGGAAAACTCGCCACGGCGGCGAGCCGCACCCCGCGCGGAGTCTCGACCGCGAGCGGTTGAGCCCAGCCCGCATGGGCGACGGCGAACGCCAGCAGCCCGACCGCACAATGCCCCAGCCGGACCTGCGGACGGGTTGCGGACAGGGCCGACCGTGGCCGGGGCGCACGCGGCGAGGCGCAAGACCAGAGATTCCGAAGCAACAGTGGGAGCAGGCGGGAGTGCGGCATGGGAGTGAGCTCGGGGCGGCGCAGGAGACTCCGCACGCAAGCAGCGGCAAAAGAACACGAGTCCGGCGCGAACGCAATGGCGGTCCGGACCGGCGGGATGAAAAGCCGGTGCGTTTTCTCCGCGCGATTGAACTTTGCCTTCGGCGGCGCGGCTGCTTCGCTGGGGCCGCGATGGAAATTATCTTTTTCGGCACCGGCACGTCGCAGGGCGTGCCGATGATCGCGTGTGAGTGCGCGGTCTGCGGCTCCGCCGATCCGCGCGACCGCCGCACGCGGGCCAGCATCCATGTCGTGATGGACGGGCTGCACGTGCAGGTGGACGCCGCGCCGGAGTTCCGCCTGCAATGCCTCCGCGAAAAAATCTCCCGGCTCGACGTGTTCATCCTCACCCACGGCCACGCCGACCATCTCGCGGGCATGGACGACTTGCGACGCTTTTGCGACCTGCATGGCGGCGAGGCGCTCAACGTCTATACGACGGACGAGGGCATCAGCCGCGTGCTCGCGATGTTTCCCTACGCCATCGCCGAGCGCCCGGTGGCGAAGGGTTACCCGGCGTTCCGGCTCATCGACCTGCCGCCGGTGCTCGAATTTCCGCAGGGCACGATCCGCTCGACGCTGCTGCCGCATGGCGGCATCAACACACTGGGTCTCGTCTTCGAGGAGAAATCGTCGGGCAAGAAATTCGCCTATTACTCCGACTGCAAGCGCGTGCCGCGCGAGGCCGTGGCCCTCGCGCGAGGCGCCGACGCCGTCTGTCTCGACGGCCTGCGGCCCGACCCGCACCCGACGCACATGAACATCGCCGAGGCCTGCGCGGTGGCGGCCGAGATCGGCGCGCCCGCGACCTACCTCACCCATCTCACCCACAGCGTCGGCCACGCCGAGTGGAGCGCGAAGCTGCCTGCCGACGTGCAACTCGCGCACGACGGATTGCGTCTGACGCTGTGAGCGGAGCGCAGCGTGCGCCGGGCGTTCCGAGTCATATCGGCGGATCACTCTTGCTCCGTGGCGGGGCGCGCATTCCATCCGCCGCGTGCTCCCGCTCCCAACCGCTCCCGCCGCAGTCGACGCCCGCCGCAACGCCGGCCGCGTGACGCGGAGGCTGCTCGTCTCCGGTTGCTGTTGTTGTTGTTGAACCCGCCGGCGGCCTGAGGGGCTGACGTGCGCCGCGCAGGCGGTGCCGCCCCCAGACTCCCACCGGCGTTCCGTCTCCTGCGTGGTGCGCCGCGCCTGGAGGCCCGGCTTTGTCCGCGCCCTGCGCCGCGCGCCTCTCCGCCGTCCCGCCCGCCCGTTTTTTTTATGATCAATCCCACCCACCCAACTCCCGCGGCTCCGCCAGGCTCCGGCCCGGCCTGTGAAGTGGCTTTCGACCTCAACCGTCAGGTGCGCCTCGTCGCCGGCACGCTCGTCCTTGTCGGGCTCGCGCTCGGCTGGCTCGTGCATCCTGGTTTCTACGGGCTGGCCGCGTTTGTCGGCGCCGGCCTGGTCTTTGCCGGCCTCACGAATTTCTGCGGTCTCTGCACCCTGCTCGCCCGGCTCCCGTGGAACCGGCGCCTGCCGCCGCCGGCCCAGTCCGCTCCGAAGAATCTTCCCTAAAAATCGGGGCGCGCCCTCGGTCGCGACGGCCGCCGGCGGGCACGCTCCGCACCAATCTCACCCACACCAGAACCAGCCCCGACCTCTCGGACCACCAGCCTATGACCAAACCATCCTCTCTTCTCCCGGCACTCGCCGGACTCCTGCTGCTCGCCGCACCCGCCGCGCGCGCCTCCACCTATGGGGACAATTTGCTCGGGATCGGCACCGGCGCCCGGGCGCTGGCCGGCACCGGCACCGCGGCGCCGCAGGATGTCACCGGGGCCCTGACCGCGAATCCGGCGACGCTCAGTTTTCTCACGCGACCGCAGCCGGGGCCCCGCACAGTCGAGGTCTCTGCGACTTTCTTCCGGCCGCGCGTTTCCGCGCGCGTCGGCGCGGTGGCGGCCGACAGCGCGGGCAAGACCTACGTGATCCCGGCGCTCGCGCTGGCGACCGCGGCGCCCACGGCGGGACGGCCGTGGACTTGGGGCCTCGCGGCCTACGGTGTGTCGGGAATGGGTGTCGACTACCGGGCGACCGCGCTCGATGCGCCGCTCGCGCCGACGCCGTTTCCGCTCGTCGCCGGCGTGCGCACGGAATTGCAAGTCCTCACGGTGGCCCCGGCGGTCGCTTACCGGTGCTCGGCGGAGTGGTCGGTGGGACTCGCGTTGCAGCTCAACCGCGGCCGGCTCGACCTCGGGAGCGGGGCCAAGAGCGGGCTGGGGGCCGGCGTGCTGCCCGGACTGGCGTATCGCGCGAGCGAGCGCCTGACTCTCGGGCTGGCCTATGTGGCGCCGATCGCGCTCACCTACCGCGGGGTGACGGACTTCGACGGTGACGGCGCGGCGGACGATCTCCGGCTCGAGTCCCCGCAGCAATTCAAGGTCGGCGCCGGCTACGAGGTGCTGCCCGGCCGGCTGCTGCTCGCGGCGGATGCGCAATGGGTGAACTGGGGCCGGGCCCGCGGCTATCGCGATTTCGACTGGCGCGACATCTGGGTGGTCGCGCTCGGCGTGCAGTATCGGGCCTGGCACGACCGCCTCACGCTGCGTGCCGGTTACGCCCGCAACGGCAATCCGGTGCGCGCCCACCAAGGGTGGGACGGCACGGGCACGCCCGCGAACGTCACGGTGGTGCAGGGCAAACGCGTGAACAACTATTACTACGAGACGTTCCGCATCGTCGGCTTCCCCGCCATCGTCGTGCAGCACGTCAGCGTCGGCGCAGCGTGGCGCCTCGGGGCGGACACGACGCTCGCCCTCGGCTACACGCATGCGTTCCGCCACCGCATCACCGAGAGCGGCACCAATCTCCTCGGCGCGCCGGTGACGCTCTCCTCGACCCTCAGCGAAGACAGTTTTGAACTGGAATTCGCGCGCCGGTTTTGACCGCCGGCGGTGCCCGCGGACCGGCCGGATGCAATGGCTGCGGGGAAGCGCGGCGCCGCGGGCGCTTCGCGCGGTCCCCGGGCGAAAAGCGTTGAGCCAGTCGCGCTCCCGGCAAAGCTGCCGGGCCGTGATGACCGCAAGGCAAATTTCCCAGCATTGGTTTGCGGCCTCGAAGCTCCCTCTGGATGGAGGAGCGGCTTTGCGCCGCG
>JACQFT010000063.1 GCA_016199925.1 Opitutia bacterium
GATCGACCGCGAACAGCGCCGCATCGGTCTCTCGATCAAAGCCGCCAACTACTCCGCCGAGCAGCTCGCGCAGGAGACGGCGACCTACGACCAGTTCACGAAGAACACGGGCGGCTCCGACCTCACGAACCTCGGCGATATCTTCGACGAGGCCTCGAAGAAGGAATAATTCCCTTCGCTTCGGCGAATCACTTCAAAGGCGCTCGCTTAGGCGGGCGCCTTTTTTTTGTTCACTGTGGATTCAAAACTCCGAAACCTGCTTCAGCTTGGGGGGGAGGGGAGGAACCGGCTCCGTCCGGTCCGAGGACGGAGAAAAACGGACGACACGGAGGTCGTCCCTCCCAGGCGACGCAAGGGTTGTGAGTTGCCTGTCCGTGTTGCCTGGTGATTGACCAAATGCCCCGGGGCCGGCCCCGAGGATATTTGCTTGGTCACCGCGCTGGCCGGCCAAGAAAAAGGCGCCCCGCAAAAGGGGCGCCTTGGGAATTCGATCCGCCGAGCGCTCTACGCGGACGCGGGTTGGTGCTGCGCGACGAAGCTTCGGATGACATCCGCACGCTCGTCGGCGTGGCGCTCCTGCTCAATCTCGTCGGCGGTCCGTTGCTTGTTGTGCTTCTCCATCTGGCGGCGGATTTTTCCGAGGGCGAGATACTCCAACTGCCGGATGCGCTCGCGGGTGACTTTGAATTTCTTGCCGACCTCCTCGAGCGTCAGCTCGGTCTGACCGTCGAGGCCGAAACGCATCTTGAGGATGCTGGCCTCGCGCGGCTCGAGGGAGTTGACCATCGCGTGGAGGTCTTCGCGGAGATTCTTGTCGCCGAGACCGGTGTCGGGGCTGACCGCGGCTTCGTCGCCGACGAGATCGCCGAGGGTGGCCGAGTCGTTGTCCTCGCCGACCGGGGCGTCGAGCGAAGCCGGCCGCACGCTGACGGTCTTGAGCAACGCGACTTTGGCGGTGGGAATCTGGAGCTCGGCGGCGATCTCTTCGTTTTCGGGTTCGCGGCCGAGTTCGTCGGTGAGTTTGGCGATCATCTTCCGCATCCGGGAGATTTTATCCACGAGGTGGACGGGCAGACGGATCGTCTTGGACTGGTTGGCCAGGGCGCGCTTCATCGACTGCTTGATCCACCACGCGGCGTAAGTGGAGAGCTTGCCGCCCTTGGCCGGGTCGAAGCGCTCGACGGCCTTGATGAGGCCGAGGTTGCCCTCGCTGATGAGGTCCATGAGCGGGAGGCCCATCTGGTGGTAGTCGTAGGCGATCTTCACGACGAGGCGCAGGTTCGCCTTGATCATGTGGTCGCGGGCCGCCTTGTCGCCGCGCTTGATGCGGGCGGCGAGCCTGATCTCGTCGGCGATGGTGAGGAGGGGCGTCAGGCGGATTTCGTTCAGGTAAAGCTGCAGGTTCGAACGTTCGTCGCGCCGGTCCACCGGCGAAGCCTGGTCGAACTGGGAGGGCGCGGCCGCGGGCTTGAGATCGAGGCGGGACGACAGGCCCGTATCGACGGAGGGGATTCGCACGGGGGCGGCGGAACGGGCCGCTGACGGCACCGCGACGGCAGCCGAGGCGGGGCGGAGAGTCTTTTTGCGGAGAGGCATGGCGTGGAGGATGGCTGAAGTTTGGAAAGCAAGCTATGGGGTCTTGTTCCCTGTGCATATTGGATGCCTAGTCCGGGAAGGAAATTCCCGGATACTTGCAGTTGCAATAATTGCACCCAACTGTGCGGGTCGGACGCGCCGCCTAGAAGCTCTCGGCCATCGCCACCGCCTTCAGGAGCGCCGTCGCCTTGCTGATCGCCTCGTGATATTCCGCCTCCGGCCGCGAGTCGGCGACCACGCCCGCGCCCGCCTGGATGTGGATTTGCCCATCCTTAAGGAGTGCGGTCCTGAGCGTTATGCAGGAATCCAGATTGCCGTCGTAACTGAAATATCCGAGTGCGCCGGCGTAGTTGCCGCGCTGTGTGCCCTCGAGCCGGGCGATCAGCTGCATGGCGCGGACTTTGGGGGCTCCGCTCACTGTGCCGGCCGGGAAAGTGGCCCGCATCAGGTCGAACGCGGAGCGTTCTGGCGCTAGTTGTCCCTCCACCTGGGACACGATGTGCATGACGTGCGAATAGCGCTCCACCGTCATAAACTCCGGCACTTTCACCGACCCGAAATCGCAGACCCGGCCGAGATCGTTGCGGGCGAGGTCGACGAGCATGAGGTGTTCGGCGCACTCCTTGGCGTCCGCCAGCAACTCTTTTTCGAGCGCGGCGTCCTCCGCACCGGTTCTTCCGCGGGGGCGCGTGCCGGCGATGGGGCGGAGCTCGGCCTTCCGGCCGGTCAGCCGCACATGGACTTCGGGCGACGCGCCGACGAGGGCGAACTCGTCGCTCTCGAGGATGAACATATAGGGCGACGGATTCACCGTGCGCAGGGCGCGATAAAGGTCGAGCGGCGTCCGGGTGAAGGCACGGCTGAAGCGTTGCGACAGCACGATCTGGAAAATATCTCCAGCCCGGATGTATTCCTGCGCCTGCCCGACGATGGCCTCGAACCCGGCCTGGGTGAAGTTGCTGGGCGGCACTTCCAACCGGCCGGCTTCCATCACCGGTGCCGGGATCAATTCGCGCGGCTGGCGCAGCAAGCCGTAGAGGCGGTGCAACTCCGCGACGGCGGCGTCGTAGGCGCGCCCGGCATCATCGCCGAGGTGCGCGTTGACGATGAGGCGCAACGTCTGTTTCGCGCGGTCAAAGGCCAGGATCGAGTCGCACAGCATGAACCACAGCATGGGCACGCCGAGATCGTCGCGCGCCGCGAGCGGCACGGTGCGCTCGACGCTGTGGACAAACTCGTAGCCGAGATAGCCGACGGCGCCGCCCATGAACGGCGGCATCCCGGGCGTCGCGACCGGCCGGTAGCCCGCGAGTTCCTGCTCCAGAGCGCGCAGCGGGTCCGCGTCGCCGGCGGCCGCCCGGATGATCTTGCGCGGATTGCAGCCGACAAAGCTGTAGCGCGACACCGTTTCGCCGCCCTCGACCGACTCGAGGAGGAACGCCGGGCCGGTGCCGCGCAGCTTCGCGTAGGCCGAGACGGGCGTCTCGCAGTCCGCCATCAGGTCCGTCCACACCGGGACGATGTTACCCTGGCTGCTGAGCCGCAGGAAATCCGCGCGCGTGGGGAGCACCTGCATGGCGTTATTCGACGGTGACGGACTTTGCGAGATTGCGCGGCTTGTCCACGTCGCGCTTCAGTTCCACGGCGATGTAGTAGCTGAGCAATTGCATCGGGATGGTGGCGACGATGGGCAGCACGGCTTCGTGGCACGCAGGGATCGAAATCACCTCGTCGGCCACGCCTTCGGGCAGTTCGCAGCCTTCGGTCGCGATTGCGATGATCCTGCCCTTGCGCGCCTTGATTTCCTGCATGCTCGACACGACCTTCGTGAACATCTCGCCCGACGGCACGAGGAAGACCGACGGGCAGTTCTCACTGATCAGCGCGATGGGGCCGTGTTTCATCTCGGCGGCCGGATAGCCCTCGGCGTGGATGTAGGAAACTTCCTTCAGCTTCAGCGCGCCCTCGAGCGCGACGGGAAAGAGCGACAGGCGGCCGAGGAAGAGGAAGTCGTGGTAGTGGGCGTAGCGCTTGGCGATTTCCCTGATGTGCGGCGCCTGCTCCAGGGTGCGGCGGACGATGTCGGGCACGCCCTTGAGTGCGTTCACGTATTCCACGCCGTCGCTGAAACTCATGTCGCGCATCCGCCCGATGTAGAGCGCCAGCATCGCGCCGACGAGCAACTGCGAGGTGAAGGCCTTGGTGGACGCCACGCCGATCTCCGGCCCGACGTGCTGGTAGATGCCGCCGGCGGACTCACGCGCGATGGTCGAGCCGACGACGTTGTTCACGGCGAGCACCATGTAGCCCTTGCGCTTGGCTTCGCGCATGGCGGCGAGGGTGTCGATCGTCTCCCCCGACTGGCTGACGACGAAAAAGAGCGCGTTCTTGCCGAGCGGCGTGTTGCGATAGCGAAACTCCGAGGAGTAATCGACCTCGACCGGCACGCGGGCGAACCGCTCGATCAGGTGCTCGGCGACCAAACACGCGTGCCAGGCGCTGCCGCAGGCCAGAAAGTGAAAGCGGTCGATCTGCCGGAAATCCACGGGCGAGATGTTCAGGCCGCCGAAATTCGCCGTGCTGCCGTCCTCGGCGAAACGTCCGCGCATCGTGTTCTCAAGCGCCGCCGGCTGCTCGAAAATCTCCTTCTCCATGAAGTGGGCGCTGCCGTTCAGGTCGGTGTCCTCGATGCTCCACGTGACGCGGTCGATGACCGGCGAGACGTCTTCCGCCTCGAGCGTGCTGATCGAGAAATCGCGCGCGGTCAGGTGCAGAATTTCTCCGTCCTTCAGGTAAACGACGTTCTGGGTGCGGCTGATGATGGCGGCCACGTCGCTCGCGAGCATGTATTCATTGTCGCCCACGCCGAGGATGAGTGGCGAACCCTTGCGCGCGGAGACGATCTCCGCCGGGCAGTCGCTGCACATGACCGCGATGCCGTAGGCGCCCTCGATGTGCCGCAGCGTCTTGCGCACGCACTCGAGGAAGCGGCTGCCTTCCGTCGTCGCCGGCTCCTTCTGGTAGTGGTAGGCGATGAGGTTGCAGAGCACCTCGGTGTCGGTTTCCGACTGAAACGTGTAGCCCTTGGTCAGGAGAAATTTTTTGATGCCGGCGTAATTTTCGATGATGCCGTTGTGGATGAGCGCGAATTTGCCGTCGCTGCTCAGATGCGTGTGGGCGTTGGCGTCGGTCACGCCGCCGTGCGTCGCCCAGCGGGTGTGGCCGATGCCGGAGGTGCCGCTGATCTTCAGCGCCGGCGTGCTCTTGATCAGGCCTTCGACGCGGCCGGCCTTCTTGGCGACCTCGAAGCGTCCGTTTTTCTGGATGGCGATGCCCGCGGAATCATAGCCGCGATACTCAAGGCGCTTGAGCCCTTCGAGGATGATGGCCGAAGCCTTTTGTTTGCCGATGTAGCCGACGATTCCGCACATAAAAGATTTAAGCTGGTGATTTTTGGAGGGCTCCCAAGGATACCGCAAGGAATTAGCAAGGCACTTTCTCGCCTGAAAATCATATGATCGAATCCAAACGAGTCCTCGCAGTGATCATGGGCGGCGGCCGCGGCACGCGGCTGTATCCGCTCACGAAAGAGCGGTGCAAGCCGGCCGTCCCCCTCGCGGGCAAATACCGTCTGGTCGACATCCCGATCAGCAATTGCATCAACTCCGGCTACAACCGGATTTTCCTGCTCACCCAGTTTCTCACCGCCTCGCTCCACCGGCACATTCAGAAAAGTTTCCAGTTCGATCCCTTCGGCGCGGGCTTCGTCGACATCCTCTCGGCCGAGCAGACCGACAAAAGCAACGCCTGGTATGAGGGCACCGCCGATGCCGTCCGGCGCAACCTCGTGCACTTCGAGAGCCACCCGCACGAGCTCATCCTCATCCTCTCCGGCGACCAGCTTTACCGGATGGACTTCCGGAAAATCATTGGCCAGCACCTCGCGACCAACGCTGACGTGACCATCGCCGCGACGCCCGTGCCCGTCTCGAAAATCGAGGGCCTCGGCCTGATGCGCGTCGAGGACGACCTCTCGATCACCGAGTTCGTCGAGAAACCGAAGGACCCCGCCGTCATCAACACCCTCGCGATGAGCCCGGCCCTCGAGCAAAAACTCGAGACGCCGTCCGTCGAGAAACGCTGCCTCGCCTCGATGGGCATCTACGTGTTCAGCGGCGACGTGCTGCGCCGCTCGCTCGAGAACAGCATGAAGGATTTCGGCAAGGAGGTCATCCCCGGCCTCCTCGGCCACGCCCGGCTCTTCAGCCACATTTTCGAGGGCTACTGGGAGGACATCGGCACCGTGCGCGCATTCTTCGACGCCAACCTCGCGCTCGCGCAGCCGCTCCCGCCGTTCAATTTCTTCGACCGCGGCTCGCCGATCTACACCCACGCCCGCTACCTGCCGGCGTCCAAGATCAACCGCTGCGACATCGACCACGTCGTCATCGGCGACGGCTGCATCGTCACCGACTCCAGCCTGCGCCGCTGCATCATCGGCATCCGCTCCATTCTCGGGGAGAACACCCACATGGCGGACGTGGTGATGATGGGCGCGGATTTCTACCAGACGGAAAAAGAAATCCAAGCCGACCGCGCCAAGGGCGTCCCCCCGATCGGCATCGGGCGCAACTGCAACATCCGCCACGCCATCATCGACAAATCCGCCCGGATCGGCGACGGCGTGAAACTCTCGCCCGAAGGCAAACCCGACGGCAACTACGACCACGACGTCATCATCCGCGACGGCATCCTCTGCGTCTGCAAAGGCGCCACGATCCCGTCCGGCTACGTGCTCTGACCCGGCGCCGCGTCGTTGCCGACGGAACACTCAAGTCCGCGCCATGCTCCCGCGCTTTTCGATCGTCGTTCCAGCCTACAACGAGGCGCGGCTCTTGCCGCGGCTGATTGCCACTCTGCAGGCGGCGGCCCAGCGGTATTCTGGCGGACCCGAACAGATCGAAATCATCGTGGCCGACAATTCGTCGACCGATGAAACCGCGGCCGTTGCCCGGAACATGGGATGCCAAGTCGCGCGCGTCGAACGGCGGGCCATCGCCGCCGCCCGCAATGGCGGAGCGCAGATCGCGCGCGGAGAAATCCTGGGCTTTGTCGATGCCGACATGCAGGTGCATCCCGAGACCTTCGACGGCATCGACGGCGCGATCCGGCGCCACGGCGTGATCGGTGGCGCGACCGGCGTGCGACCCGAACGCTGGTCGGCGGGGATTGCCGCGACCTGGGCCATGGTTCTGCCGATGGTCTGGCTGTTCGGGATGGACACCGGCGTGGTGTTTTGTCGGCGCGCCGATTTCCTGGCGCTGGGCGGTTACCGCGAAGATCGTCTCGTCGCCGAGGACGTGGATTTCTTGGTCCGGCTCAAACGCCGCGGCTGGCGGCAACGCCAGCGCTTTGTCCGTATCCCGCGCTTCAAGGCGATTGTCTCGATGCGCAAGTTCGACAAGCACGGCGACTGGCACCAAATCCCGAGCATGGTGCGGCTGGGTTGGAATCTCTTGTTCGCGAAGGCGAAATTCGACCGCGAGATTCAGTGCTACTGGTATGAAGACCGCTGACGCGCACCCGCCGACGGGATGAACCTCGAAAACGCAGTTGAAACGCGGAGGGCGCGGAGAGCACAGCGGGGAAAACCCGGCTTTTCCGTCCCGAGTCCCCTCGCTCGGCAGGTGAGGCTTTCGAGTGAAGGATCCTCTCTCTTTCTGCTCCGCGTCCTCCTCGAACTCCGCGTTTCAACTGCGGAATTTCGGATGAAGCTCTCGCCCGACGGCGACGGCGACCACGACGTCATCATCCGCGACGGTATCCTCTGCGTCTGGCCAGGCGCGACGATTCCTTCCGGCTATGTGCTCGGAGCCGGCCGCAATGCAGACACTGGGCGCGAGTTTTCTGGCCGCTGGCTGAGGTCGCCCACTCTCCTCTGGGCCGGCGCGGTGCTCGGGGCGCAACTCCGCCGCGGAAGCGAAGTTCCGCCCCAAACCCCACGGCCGGACCCGGAGCGCTTGGGACGCCCGTTCCGCCGCCGGGGTCAAAGCGCGTGGTGACGCTATTCCGCTCCTCCGGCCTCCACCACGCGCCCAACACCAAACGCACCAAGTTTGCCCGCCTCTGGAGGGCTGTCGCGCCACCGGCTACTCGCCCGTTCCGTGCTTGTTCAACCTGGGTCCCGCTTCTGGTCGCGGCGAAGCGGAACCCTCCGAGTGAAGTGATAGATCTGGAGTCTAGAACACGAAGCAGCGAAGGGGCGAAGGCGGAGAGGGCGGAATCGAAACGCGGAGGACGCGGGGAACGCGGAGGCAAAAAACGGATTTTCTTACACCAAGGAAACGAAGGGAACGAAGAGAGCGCGGGAAGAATTCCTTGGTTTGACTGTAGGAGCGGCTTTACGCCGCGATAGTTCGTGCTGAATCGCGGCATAAAGCCGCTCCTACAGTTCGATCCAGAATCGGATCACTCCTCGCCGTCGTAGTAGTCGAGCGGGGCGGAGCGGAGGAGGGCGCGCTCAGGCGAGCGCACGAGCCATTTGCCGCTGTCGGGATAGTGACAGGATTCGCCGACGGGATTGTCGGCGACGACGGTGACGACCAGGTCGGTGGCGGCGTCGGCGATCAGTTGGTGCGGTTCACCGGGTGCGAAAATGAAGGCGTCGCCGGCCTCAATGGGCGTCGTGCCGTCCTTGTGGCGCGCGAGGCCGCGGCCGGAGACGACTTGGTAGAACTCCCATTGCGCGCTGTGCGAGTGGTAAGGGTAGTTGGGTTTGCCGGCGGGGATGCGGCAGATCTCGACGTCGAACGGGTGGCGTTCGCGCAGGTCCGTCGAGAGCGGCTGGCGGCCGAGCGCGACGGAGACCTCGCGGCTGGTGCTGGCAAATTTTCCTTTGGGCGAAACAGAGGGGTCCTCGGGGATATCGCGCACGTTGATCTTCTTCATGGGAGAAAGGGCTGGGGTTGGAAGTGTGGCGAGATTTTGCGCGAGGACGGAGCGGAGTCGAGGCTGGTTCCTCAGACGACAGAGTCTTCGACCACGGATTGCACGGATAGCACGGATACAGAAGAGGGCGGTTTGGGAATCCGTGAAATCCGTGGTGAATGGTTGGTTTCAGAAAATAAAAAAGGAGGCCCGGGTGGGGCCCCCTTGAGGAGAAAAGAATGGCGCGGCGTCTAGCGCCGGTCCTGCAAGTCAGGATGTCGGCGGGAGTTTCTCGGCGATGTCTTCGAGCGGGTAGGTGATGATCTCGGCGAGGGTGGGGTGATACCACGGGGCGCGGAGCAGGTCGCGGACAGTGGCGCGCAGCGCGAGGGCGACGGAGAAACAGTGAATGAGTTCGCCGGCGTCCTTGCCGACGATCTCGGCGCCGAGGATGCGGCCGCGCTGCGGCTCGGCGAGGACTTTCACGTAGCCGGATTTCGCCTCCATGAGGATCGACTTGCCGTGGTCGTCGAACGGATACGACGCCTCCAAGTATTTCACGCCCTGCTCGTCGAGGTCGCGCCGGAGCGCGCCGACAGTGGCGAGCTGCGGGTCGGTGAAGACGACGCTGAGCAGCAGGCCGTAGTCGACGGGCTTGAGGCCTTTGCCCTCGAAAGCGTGGCGCGTGGCCAGCTCAGCCTGCGCGATGGCGATGTGGACGATGTCGGCCGGGCCGGAGCAGTCGCCGGCGGCGTAGATGTGCGGCGCGCTGGTTTGCTGCCAGCGGTTGATGACGATCCGGCCGTTGGCGCGGGTGCGCACGCCGGCGGCGGCGAGGTTGAGGCTGGCGGTGTTGGGCTCGCGGCCGAGCGCGTTGAAGAGATGCGCGGCGCGGCGCGTGACGACCTTGCCGTTGTGGGTGAAGCGCACGGTGACGCCGCGTCGGTCTGCGGAGACGCGCTGGAGCTGCGTGCCGGTGAAGAGATCGATGCCTTCGTCGACAAACGCCTGCTGGACCACGGTCGCGGCTTCGGCGGAGTGGTCGCGCAAAAGGTGCGAACTGCGCTGGACGAGGATGACGCGCGAGCCCATGCGGCGGAGGTATTGGGCGAGTTCGCAGGCGACGATGCCGCCGCCGAGGACGATCACGCTTTTCGGCAGGAAATCGAGGTCGAGCACGTCGTCGCTCGTCCAGCACCTGGTTTCCGCGAGGCCGGGGACGGGCGGCACGCTGATCTTGGAGCCGGTGCCGATGAGGAAATGTTTTCCGCGGAGCGTGCGGCCGTCGGAAAGCTTCAACGTGTGCGCGTCGAGGAACGAGCCGTGGGCGCGGAAGAGGTCGAACTTGCCGGACTTGAGCGCCTGCACGCGGTAGTCGGCGAATTCGGCGATGATGCGGCGCTTGCGGGCGATGACGGCGCGCATGTCGGCGCGGGCGCCGGTGACGCGCAGGCCGAACTGCGCGGCGTGGCGCGCGTGGTGGAGAATGTCGGCGGTGTAGAGGAGCGTCTTGGACGGCATGCAGCCGCGGAGGATGCAGAGGCCGCCGAGTTCCTTGGCGCCGTCGACGAGGGCGGTTCTCTTGCCGAGCGAGGCGGCGACGCGCGCGGCGTTGAAGCCCGCGCTGCCGCCGCCGAGGCAAATGAGGTCGTAGAGGGAAGGTGTCATGAGGCGAATCCGGATGAGTTAGGGCGAACCGGGGTTCTCTTGCACCCAAATCGTCCAATCGTCAACTGACCGGCTGTGCCAGCGGCCGGCGGGATAGTCGACGAATGTCGCGAGCATCGGCGGTGCGGCGGCGTGCGGAGGCAGAATGACGACGAGGGTGGCGACGCGGCCAAAAAGTTTCCCGTGAAGCGCGGCGGGAGCCAGAAGGGCGATCCGGTGGCGGGTGACGGCGAGCAGGGCTTCGGGGTCGGGCGAGGCGAAGAGGGAATCGCCGGCTGGGGTGCGCCGGTCGAGTTCGCGCACGGCGTGATCGACGGCGGGCGGCAGTGCGAACAATCCGTAGCCGCGCTCGGAGCGCACGTCGTGCCGGATGAGTTCGCGCATCCGGTAGGCATAGGAGCCGCCGCCCCAGAGCGAGCCAGCGACAAGAGCGAGCGCGCCCGCAAGGCGCAGCCATCGCGGCGAGCTGGCGGCCAGCGCGCTGAGCAAAGCCGGGAGCAGAAACAAACCGAACGGAATGAAGAGCCGGTCCTCGTAGCTGACGGCGGCGCTGCGCGCGTAGAGGAACGTGAAGGCGCCGAAATAGACTGCGCCGAGACCGAGCAGAAAGGCACGCGCGACGGTCTGCCTGTTGGTGCGCGCGATGGCGGCGTAGAGTGCGGCGGCGACGGCGACGGCGGCGGCGAGCAGCGCGGCGTTGTCCTCAAGATGCGCCCAGCCGAGCAAGTCGCAGGTTTTTCCGCCGAGGCTGAGGAAGGCGACAATGCTCGAGAGCGGAAGCACGAACGACATCGCGCCGGCGTGGAGCAGCCCCGGCCAGCTCCAAGGCATTTCGTGCGCCGAGCCGGGCGAGGCGACGCCGCGGGACAGAAACAGCAGCCGCAGGAGCAACCACGCCAGCACCAGGCCGGCGCCCAATGGCAGACCGCGTGCGACCGCCCGGCGGATTTCGCCGCCGGAGAAGCCGAGACGCCCGAGATCGAGCAGCCACGCAGCGACGCCGAGGCCCGCCGCGGTGACGAGGAACGACAGCTTGAAGAAGACGCCGAGGAGCGTGACGGCGGCGACGACGCCCAAGCGCGTCCACCACGGACGACGCAGCGTGCCGAGCAGCAGTAGTCCGGCCCACGGGAGGAGCGCGGCGGCGAACATATCGCCTCCGAGAAAATGCCGGAACGAGTAGAGGCGGGTCCAGCCGACCGCGCCGATGACCACGGCCCACGCCACGAGGTTCGCGGAGTAGCCGAGGCGCGCATAGAGGCGGCGCCAGCCGGCGATTTGCAGCCACGCGGTGATTCCCAGCCAGAGGGACAGACTGTGGCCCCAGGTGAGGCCGAGTTTTTCGCCGGAGCCGATCAGCACGGCCGGACCGGGCGTCCACCAGGTGAGCACCGGCGCGTGTTCGACGGCGAGGTTGGCGGAGTCGGGCTGCGGCAGGCGGGCGAACTCGCCGGTGCGCACGAAGTGATTCCACGACAGGCTGAGATACACGGCGTCGTTTGCGAGAGGCGGCGGATAGCGCAGCGAAAGCAGCGTGGGCAGCAGCACGCAGACGAGGAGCGTCGCCGCATACCAGTGGCGGGAGAGTGCGGGCCGCCCGGCGGCGAGCGCGGCGGGGGGGCCGGTCATCGGCCTTTGCCAAACAGCATCACGTGGACGGTTTTCAAAACGATCGAGGCGTCGAGGATGAACGAAAAGTAGCGGATGTAGTAGAGGTCGTATTCGAGCTTCCGCAGCGTGTCCTCGAGGTCTTCGCCGTAGGGGTAGTTGATCTGCGCCCACCCGGTGATGCCGGGTTTGACGAGGTGGCGAAAGTGGTAGCAGGGGATTTGTTTTTCGTAATCGGCGACGAGCTTCGTCCACTCCGCGCGGGGACCGATGAGGCTCATGTCGCCGACGAGCACATTCCAGAGCTGCGGCACTTCGTCGAGGCGGGAGGCGCGGAGGAACCGGCCGACGCGGGTGATGCGGGAGTCGTTGGAGCGAGTGTAGCGGTCGCCGCCGGCGCCGGCGCGCATCGTGCGGAATTTAATGACCTCGAAATTCACGCGGTTGCGGCCGACGCGGCTCTGGCGGAAGAGGACGGGGCCGCGGTCCTCCAGCCAGATCGCGGCGGCGAGGAGCGGATAGAGGAGCGCGCCGAGCAGCAGCCCGAGGCCGGCGAGCACGATGTCGCTGAGGCGCTTCAGGCGCTCGAACACCGGCTCGCGGGCGATTTGAAATCCTTCCTGAAACAGCCACGTCTGGTTGATCCGGTAGAGGGGAATCTTCCGCCAGTAAACCTGGTGAAAGAGCTCGAGCGTGTAGGTCGGCACGCCGGAGAAATGCAGCTCGACGAGTTTCTGGGCGACGGCCGGCGGCAGCTCGAGGCTGGATTCGCGGAGGATGACGGCGTCGATCTGGCCGGAGAACTCGTCGAGGTAGTCGACGACATCGCCGAAAGGCCGGGCGGAGAATCCGCCGGGTTCGCGGGTTTGCGGAGCGAAGGTCTCGTGGGTGGCGAAGAGCACGTCCTGTTTCATGGCGTTCTTCCGGCACTCGTCCTTGAACTCCTGGCAACTTTCCGGGCTGCCGAGAAACATGAAGTAGCGTTGCTTTTGTTGCAGGAGCAGCAGCCGGTAGAAGAGGCGGCGGTAGCTGAGCGTCGCCGGCACGAGCAGGATATAGGCGAAGGTGATCACGAAGCGGCTCGACTGCAGCTCGAAGCCGGCGGGGATGAAGACGAAGGTGAGCAGCAGCGTCAGCGCGAGCACACCGGCCAAGGCAATCGTGTGCTGGCTCGTGTAGGTGACCGAGAGCATGTCGCTGCGCGAGCTGTAGCCGTCGATGAGATAGACCGCCAAAAAATGGATCACCACCGGCAGGGCGAGCGGGGCGACGATCATCCCCTGCCAGACGGCAGGGACGTGCAGCCAGGCCACCACGTTGAACGCCGCGACGACCGAAAGGGCGTCGAGCAGGACGAGAGTGATCGTGACCGTTCTGGCCTTGGTCATATCGGGGGAAAAGTAGTAACGGCCATTTCCGATGGCAACTGAAGTTTCTCCGGCGGCGGCGTGCCGGGTGGGGTCTCTTATTCCTGTGGGTCTAATACCCCGAAGCTCGCTCCCACAAAAGCAGTGAACAGGTTTCTGGAATGCCCCGGAGCTTGCTCCGGGGATCTTTACTTTGGACTGCTTCTGCCGGGGATGCGGCGCCCTCGCCGCGTGCCGACGAATCATCCGCGCCGAGGGCGACGCGGCTCCAGGTTTTCCAAAACAAAAGACTCCGGCGTGACGGCAGGGCTTTCCGGTTGGCTCGCACAAACTGTTTCCCGGTGGGTCAGCGCGCTGGCGCGCGGGCCCACGCCGACGAAACCAACCTGGAAGGCCGTGGGCGTGACGGAACGTCCGTTCACGCGCAGGCTCACGCGGCGCCGGGCCGAAGGATGTGTTCCCAGCGGTCGGCCGACTGGGCGAGCGTGAAGTGCTGCTCGAAACACCGACGGGCGGCGCGGCCGGCGGCGGCGCGGGCGCCCGGGTCGTCGCGCCACTGGCGCACGGCGGCGGCGAGGCGCGCGGAATCGCCGGGGGCGACGGTGGCGCCGCACGGGCCGACGGCGAGGAGGCGGGAGATCTCGGTCCCGGCCGGGCCGACGTAGAGCGCCGGCCGGCCGGCGGCGAGGATGCCGGCCAGCTTGCTCGGACTCACGAGGTGCTCGAAGCCGGGCCGGAGGGTGACGAGGTGGGCGTCGGCCGCGGCCAGCGCGGCGGCGAGTTGCGCGCGCGGCGTGGCGGGGAGGAAGCGGACGTTGGTCAACCGGCGCGCGGCGGCGGCTGCGGCGACTTCGGCGAAGCGCGCGCCGCCGCCGACAAAAAGGAAAACGATGTCCGGCTCGTCGCGGAGCAACGCGGCGGCGGCGAGGACGGTGGCGAACTCATGCACGCGGCCGAGATTGCCGGAGTAAGCGACGATGAATTTGTCCGCGGCGTCCCAGGCGGCGCGCTGTGCGGCGATGGCGGCGGCGGCGGCGGGAGTCTTCAACTCGGGCGGCGCCCAGTTGTGGACGACGCTGATCGCGGACGCGGGCACGCCTTGTGCGGCGACCGTGGCGGCCATGTCGGCGCTGACCGGCACGCAACCGCGGGCGGAGCGCCACGCGCGGTTGCGCACCCAGCGCAGCGGGGCGAGCAGCGGGGCTGACCAGCCGCCGGTGTGCGCCGGGATGATCTCGGGGTAGATGTCCTGAATCCAGTGCACGACGCTCGCGCCGTGCGCGAGGGCCGGGCCGGTGGCCGCGGCGGCGAGGAGCGGCGGATCGGTCAGCACCACGACGGTGTCGCCGGGGCGAACGAGGTCGCGCAGCACACGGCGGGCGCCGAGGAGAAAGGCGGCGTAGTTGCGCGCGCGGGAGACGAGGCCGCCATGGGTTTCGCCCGGGCCGGTGCGGTGGAGGCTGACGCCGTGGCGCCGGCTGTTTTCGTCGCCAGCCGCGACGACGTGAACCTCCCAGCCGCGCGCGGCGAGTTCTTCGGCGAGGTCGGCGAGCAACTGCGCGGTCGCCGCCTGCGAGGGCCAGTAGACACGGTTGACGAAGATGACGCGGTTGGCGGACAAATTACGAATGACGGATGACGGGTTCAGGACGGCGGGAGCAGTCAATCCATTCGTCATTTGGAATTCGGCGTTTTCAGCGTGCGGCGCAGCTCGGCGGCCTTGGCGGTGCACAGAAATTCGTAGTAGCCCATGAGGCGGCAGAACACGAATCCGCGGTAGCCGTCGCGGAAGCCGGCGCGCCAGACGTAGTGGTAGAGGAAGCGCAGCGTCGGGCGGAAGGGCAGGTGCCACGCGAGGCGGCGCAGGCGGCGTTTGCGCGCGAGGGCGGCGTCGAGCCCGGCGGGGTCGTCGGCGCCATGCGCCGAGGCGGCGAGTTGCACGCGCGCTTCCCAGTTGCTGTAGCGGTTGTGTTTTTCGACCCAGGTGGCGAGGTCGGGAAACGCGTAGTGTTCCATCTCGGCGGCGAGGTAGCCGGTCGAGCCGTTCATCTGCACGTGTTCGTGGACCTCGTTGTCGCCGGAGCCGGTCTCGCCGGTCTCGGGCGGCTTCTCGTAGCGGCCGAGCGCGGGGCGGAAAAAACGGAGGTTCCAGCTCGGGTAGTAGCCGCAGTGGTTGAGCCAGCCGTCGAGAAACCAGAAGCGGCGGTTCACGTAGTAGCCGGCGTGCGCCGGTGCGGCGACGGTGCGGCGCAATTCCTCGGCGAGCGCGGGGGTGACGCGTTCGTCGGCGTCGATGATGAAGACCCAGTCGTGTTTCCACGCGACCGTGGCGAGGGCCCAGTTTTTCTTTTTCGGAAACCGACCGTTCCACTTGAAATCGACGACGCGGGCGCCGGCCTGCTCGGCGAGGGCGCGGGTGGCGTCGGTGCTGCCGGAGTCGACGACCACGATGTCGTCGCAGAAGGCGACGGACGCGAGGCACGGGCCGAGGTTGGCGGCTTCGTTTTTGACGGGGATGAGAACGGAGATCGGGGCGCGCATGGTCAGCGGTTGGCCGCGTCGGCGGAGCGCGCATCGAGCTGGGCGTAGCGGGCGGCGGCGTAGAGGCTGGTCCAGAATGCGAGCATGACGGACGGGTTGGCAAAGGGGAATTCGACCCAGGCGTAGAGGAGCAGGAGGCCGCAGCCGGCGAGCAGGTAGCGCGGGAGCACGGACTCGACGCGGCGCCACGGCACGGCGAGCAGCGGCGCGAGGCCGAGGAGGCCGAGCAGGGTGGTGCCGACGAAGCCGGATTCGGCGAGCGACTGGAGCCAGTCGTTGTGCGCCTGGGCGTAGAACGGGCGCCAGCCGTGGACGGGAGTGGGCGCGGAGTTGTAGATGCGGAAAACGTCGGCATAGGTCTCGAGGCCCCAGCCGAACCAGGGTTTCTCGGCGGCCATGCGCCAGGTGTCGCGGTAGAGGAGGAGGCGCGCGTTGAGCGAGTTCTCGGCCTTGATCTGCTCGAGCTGCCGGGCGGTCAACTGCGCGCGCTGCTGGATGACATCGCGGCCGAGATAGAGCGTGGCGCCGAGCGCGAGTGCCGCGGCAAAGATGATGCCGGCGACGGGGAGCAGGGGCGACTCGTTCAGGTCGCGGCGGCGGCGGATCAGGCGGGCGAGGAAATGGACGAGGGCGCCGAGGAGAAACAGGCAGACGAGCACGGAGCTGGAGCGCGACGAGCTGAGCGGGACCGAGGCCGCGAGGAGCAGGGTGGCGACGGCGCCGGCCATGACGGGCGAATGCCAGACGTCGCGGTGGCCGCCGCGCCGCACGTAGTGGAAGAGCAGCCCGAGGCACACGGCGGTGTGGAGCAGGACGAACGAGCCCCAGTGGTTGTGATAAACAAAGGTGGAGAAGAAGTGGTCGTTGGGGGACTTCACGAGGCCGAACCACAGGCCTTTTGCGCCGACCAATTTTTGGAAGGTGCCGAAGACCGCGAGGACCACGGCGTTCGCGGCAAACCCGAGCAGCAGCGAGCGCAGGATGCGGCGATTGTCGAGGACGAGGTAGAGGTTGAAGGCGGAGACGACGAGCGCGTTGAACTGCCAGAGCTCGCGCAGGGTGAGCTCGGGGCGGGCCGAGCTCGGCAGCCACGAGAACGGCGGCGTGGTGAGCGCCCAGAAGTGTTCGCCGTCGCGCACGATCGGCTTGAAGGAGGGATTGAAACAGCTCGCGCCGACGACGAGATCGAAGAGCAGCAGCGGCCAGAGGTGCCGCGCGAAGCCCAGCGGCGATGCGCCATGCCGGCGCGCGAGCGTGCCGAGCGCGATGACGAACAGCAGAAAGCCACCCGTGGCCCAGCCGACCATGAGGCTCCGCGCCCACGGGATCTGGCCGCCGAAGGCCCACGAGGTGAAGACCGTCAGCACGCCGACGTGGAGCGCGACGGCGAGTTCGAGGCCCGTCGTGAGGCGGGTGCGCTGCCGCGACGGCTCGCCGCTGACGGAGAGGCGACGCTCGGGAGCGATGGTGGAATCAGGCACGGGCTTGGATCAGTTGACCGTAGAAGTCATGGAGCTGGCGGGCGGCGCCGGTCCAGGAAAAATCGCGCGCGGCCCAGGCGCGGCCGGCAGCGCCGAGAGTCGAGAGCTCGGGCGCGGAACAAGCGAGGGCGGTCTGAAGCGCGCGCGGAAAATCGGACCACGGCACGCACCAGCCGGCGGCATAGGTGGTGAGTTGGCGCCACGGCGTCGTGTCGGTGACGAGCGCGGGCACGCCGGCCGCGAGGGCTTCGGCGATGACGAGGCCGAAGTTTTCCGAGTGCGACGGCAAGAGAAAGAGCGAGGCGACGCCGTAGGGTGGCGGACGGTCGGCACCGTCGAAGACGAGGATGTTCTCGGAGGCACCGGCGGCGGCGATCCACTGGTTGATTTCGGCGACGCGGTAATCTTCTTCGACGCCGGCGAGGAGCAGCACCCAGTCGCCGCGGGGGGCGGACGCCCAGAGGTCGACGAGTTCGCGGAGACGTTTCTTGCGGTGGAAACGCGAGTAGAAGAGCGCGACGCGGCGGTCGGCGAGCGCGGGCGCGAGGGCGAGCCACGCGGCGCGTTGGCGAGCCAGCTCGGCGGCGTCGGGCAGCGGCACGCCGTTGGGGGCGACGCAGACCGGCTGGGAAAAACCGAGGCGGCGGATGTCGTCGGCTTCCTCGGCGCTCGTGGCGTGCCAGCCGGCGGCGGCGCGGAAGGCGCCGGCGTGGACGAAGAGTTCGGCGAGGCGTTTGCGCCAGCGGCGGTGGGCGTAGGCCCAGCCGCTCAACATGCCGCGCGGCGAGATGACGAGCGGGGCGCCGGTGCGGCGGGCGGCGTCGCAGGCGTAGCGCAACGGCAGGAGCCAGAGGGCGTGGTTGTGCACGAGGTCGTAGTCGTGGGTGGCGAGGTGGCGGGCCAGTTCCGGCGAGCGGCAGAGCCAGCGCGGGGCGACACGGGGGAACGTGCGGAGGACGGCGGCGTCGGCGCGGGGCGGCGGCGGCGGTTGGCCGGCCTCGAGCGTCGCGAGCAACTCGACTGGGGGCGCGAGTTGCGCGAGGTGGTCGGCCAGCGCGCGAACCGATTTGGACGGACCGCCGTGGCGTTCCTCCAAACTTGGCACGAGATGGCAGACGCGCATGGGAGGAAAAGGGACGACGGGCCGACGGGACGACGGACGACGGGACTACGGACTGCGGGACGACGAGACTACGGGACTACGGACTGCGGGACTGCTGCCGAATTTGTAGTCCTGCGGTCAGTAGTCTGGTTGTCATTGATTGGGCTCGGGACGGTCTTTGATCGGACGGCAGGGTTGGCCGACGCAAATTTTCCGGGGCGGCAAATCCTTCACGACGACGGAGCGGGCGCCGACGACGCAGAGCTCACCGATGGTGACGCCGGGGCCGACGAAGACATCGGCGCCGAGCCAGGCGTTGGCGCCGATGGTGATGGGCGCGGTGACGAGGGGCATGGCCCAGCGGCTGAAATCATGCGTGCCGGCGCAGAGGTGGCAGTGCTGGGAGAGATTGGCGCCGAACTCGAGGCGCACGGGAGCGAGGTTGTAGAGGTTGACGAAGGGGCCGACCATGCTGCGCGGCGCGAGCGAGAGTTTCCAAGGGAACATGACGCGGGCCGTCGGGAAGATGACGACCTGGCCGGGGGCGGGGATGTCGGCGCCGAACAGCCGCAGGAGCCGCGTGCGAAAGCCGTGGAACGGGCGCGGACTCCAGCGGAAGAGGGTGGATTGGACGAAGAGCCACAGCCAGCGGCGGAGGACTTCCGCCTTCGGGTAGGGCGTGGTGCAGTGGCGGCCGAGGTAGGGGGCGTCGGAATTCACGGGCGGGTGGGGCGGAGAGAAACGCGGCAGCGGGGCGGGGTCAACGGCGGGTGAGCTCGGCGAAGTCGGCGAGCAGGGCTTCGGCGAAGACGCCGTAGTCGTAGCGGCGGGAGTCCTGCCGCGCGGCGTCGGCGAGGCGCTGGCGGAGCGCAGCGTCGCGGATCAGGCGTTCGAGCGCGGCGGCGAGTTGCGCGGGGGCGTCGGGCGCGCGGTGGTCGAAGACGAGGCCGTTTGCGTCGTGGCGGACGAAGTCGGTGAAGCACTCGAGCTTCGAGACGACCGGCACGGCGCCGGCGGCCATGGCCTCGGCGACGGCGACGCCGAAGGTCTCGCCCTGCTCGGCGAGGCTCGGGTAGCAGAAGATATTGATGCGCCGGTAGAGTCCGGCGAGGACGCGCTCGTTGAACTGCGGGTCGATGATGTTGAAGCGGTCGCTGTGGAGAAACGCGGAGAGCGTGTTGCTCAGCTTGCCGCGGAAGGCGCCGCCGGAACCGCCGCGCGCGATGTCGGCGGGGCCGCACAGCATCAGGCGCCATTTCGGCAAGTCCGGCGCCTGGCTGACGAGGCGCAGCGCGTCGGCGAGGAGGAGGAGGCCTTTCTCCTCGTGAATCCGGCCGACGAACCCGAGGGTGATCTCGCTGGCGTCGATGTGCGGCAACTGCGGGTGCTGCGTGAGGCCGTCGAGGCTGAGGGACCGCCAGTTGATCGGGTAGCCGGTGACGCGGATGACGGGAGCGAGGCGGGGATTCTCGGCGACGATTTTGTCGCGGACGAAGCTGCTGGGCGCGAGGACGCGGGCGAGGTGGTGGTAGCGCCGGTATTGGCCCTTCGGCATGCGGCCGGTCATGACGACGACTTTGCCGGCCTTGGGGCGGAAGCGGCCGAGCCACATCGGAAGGGCGACGGCGTTGACGATGATGATGTCGGCGGGCGGGAGGTTGCGATAGACGCGCCAGCTCCAGACAAGGTCGTCGACGAGGTTGAGCCAGAGTTCGCGGTTGTGGTCGTTGCCCCTGAGGCGCCGGTAGCGCACGCCGTTTTGCTCCTCGTCGTCGGAGAAGCCGCGCCACTGGCGGGAGATGTTGGTGACGGCGTGCCCGCGCGCCGCGAATTCCTGCCCGAGGTGATACCAGGATTTTTCCGTCGAGCCGCCGCTGACGGGCGGCACGGGGAGGAAGAAGCCGTTGACGATGGTGAGGCGCATGGGTTAGCGGACCGGCAGACTGGCCAGGGCGAGCAGGAGGCCGGCCGAGGTTTGTTCGTAGGTGTAACCACGAATCATGGCGGCAACGTTTCGGCGGAGGCGATGCATTTCCTCGGGCGAAGCTCGGAGGGCGGCGCGGAGCGTGGCGGCGAGGGCGGCGGGATCGTCGGCGGGAAAAACCCAGCCGGTCTCGCCGGGGTGGACGAGGTCCTGCTGGCACCCGACGAGGTCGGAGACAAGGCACGGCACGCCGAGGTGCATCGCCTCGTTCACGGCGAGGCCCCACGTCTCGTAGCAGCCGCGCGAGGGCAGCGCGAGGAGGTCGGCGAGCAGGTAGCGCGCGGGCATCTCGCTCTGGTTGGCGAAGGGCAGGAAACGGACGAGGGCGGCGGGCCGGGTGCGCGCAAGGGCTTCGAGCTCGGCGCGCGCGGGGCCGTCGCCGACGAAGACGAGGGCGTCGTGCGGCGCGGCGACGTCGAGGAAGGCGCGGAGCAGCGCGAGCGGCTGTTTGCGCTCGTGGAATTTTCCCGCGAAGAGCACGACGCGCCGGCCGTCGAGGCCGAGCTGCGTGCGGAGGGCGGCGGCGGCCCGCTGCGTGGCGGGATCGGCGGGGTTGTAGTGGTCGGCGTCGACCGAGTGCGGGGCGAGAAAGAGGCGCGAGCCGGGCACGCCGAGCGCGCGGAAATAGGCGCGGTTGGCCGTGCCCACGACGGTGATGGCGGCGAACTGCCGGTAGAGCAGGCGCAGGGCGAGCCGCGTCGGCATCGGGGGCGAGCCGCGCCCGAGCAGATGGGAGTCGCCACGGAAGAGCAGCGGCACGCGGTTGAGGCGCGCCCACCAGAGGGCGCGTTGGTGCGAGAGCCAGTTGTAGCCGAAGAGCAGCACGGCGCCGGGCCGCCAGGCGGCGAGCCGGGCGGTGAGCGCCGGGTTGTCGAGGCCGCGGAAACGGTGCGTGCCCGGATCGCGCGCGACATTCGGGACGAACTCGGAGGCGTAGCCGGCGAGCAGGTCGACGTCCCACTTGAAGGCGGTTTCAAACTGCGGGTCGCGCTGCTCGGTGACGCCGAACGACCAGAGGTAGAAGACGCGGAATTCGAGGGCGGTGTGCGCTTTCAGCCAGCGGAACCACGGGCTGTAATACTGCACCGGATGGGAGAGCACGACGGCCAGGCGCGGGAGTGGGCCGGAGGAGGAAGGAGTGGCGGACGGAGAGGGCAAAGGAATCAGCCGGAGAAACTGCGGAGAAAAAGCGGAATGCCGAGCATGGCGACGCAGGCTTGGAAGAGCGAGCTGAGCCAGATGCTCAGCGTCAGCTCCACTTGAAAGCTCCACGCCATCATCATGACGAGGAGGAGGCCGCCGTAGGAGAGGGTGGGGCTCTCCGAGGCCCACCCGCTGAGTTTCTTGAACACAAAACCCATGGTGACGCCGAGCATGATGAGGCCGAGGAAACCGAAATTTGCGTAGGCCTCGGTGAGCATGCCGAAGCCGATGGTGGTCTTGACGGTTTCCTCCGCGGTCTGGAGGCCGTAGTAGACGCTCAGCCGGTAAGTGCTGACGTGGCCGAGCGGTTTGTTGGGCCAGAAGAAACGCGGCACGAACTGGCCGGGAATGTAGGAGTAGGTTTCGCCGTAGAGGTAGGGCTGCTTGTCGGGCGTCTGGGACACGACGAGGCACATGATGTGGATGAGCGAGGTGCGTTCGAGCAGCTTGGCCGTGGCCTGGGTCTCCTGCTTTTCCGTCGCGGGCAAACCGTAGCCGACCCACTCGGCGTAGAACGCCGGCAGGTCGGTCAACTCGATGTGCTTGCGGCCGACATCCCAGTATTTGGCGCGCATCTCGGACTTGCCGTTGTGGAGGAGGGCGAGGATCGGGATCAGGAAAACGAGGACCGTGTAGGGGAGGCGGCGGCTGCCGGCGACATAGCCCAGCACGCCGAGCACGACGATCGAGATGCCGCCGACGAGAAAGAGCGACGAGGTGAGGACGATGACCTGGATGACCAGGTTGACGGCGAAAAACGATTTGTCCGCCTGCTTGAGGGTGCCCTGGCCCCATTTGCGGCAGGTGATGAAGGTGCAGGCGATGCCGATGCCGAAGAACATGGCGCGGGCGGGCCCCTCGATCTCGGCGGGCACGAGGTTTAAGAAATTCGCCAAGTTGGTGTTGGCGGTGGTGACCGCCATGCCGTTGGCGAGGAAGCGGCTGTGTTCCTCGGAGATCATCTCTTCGGACCAGAAGCGGCTGTGCTTCGGCCGGGCTTTGACCTGCATGTAGGTGAAAATGGCGAAGGCCTGGAAAGCGATCACGCAGAGGGCGGCCTTGCTGACCACGGCGTCGTCGTAGAGCGCGAGTTTCTCGTGGCCGTTGAGCAGCGGGATGGCGTAGGTGTTCGCGCAGGTCAGCATGAAGACCTCGAAGACCGGGAAGCCGTTGTCGCTGCGCTGAGCCCAGACCAGGCCGGGGACCGCCGCCAAAATGATGATCACCTCGCCCAGATAGAGGTGGACCACGTCTTCGACCTTCGCGGCATAGGCGTAGTAGAGGACGATGGCGACCAAGCCGGCCAGACCGATGTGAAACAGGCCGCGGCCCTCGCCGAGCCGGACGTTGAGCCGGCGTTGCCGGACGGCCTCCGGCGCGGGCGGCGCCTCCGGCGCGCCGGCGGGCGGCGAGTCCGGACTCTCGGGCGTATCGCGGTGGGGAGTCGGTTCCATCAGGGGGCGGCGCGGCGCGCGAGCACTTGGTCGAAGACCGCGCATTGGCGGGCCGTGACGGCGCGCGCGGACAGGAAGCGGTCGCTCAGGGTCAGGTTGAGCGGCGTCGGCGTCGCCAGCGTCTCACTGGCGGCGGCGCGGGCGAGCAAAGCGGCGATCTGGCCCGGCGGCTGCGTCTCTTCGCCGGGTTTGAGCAGCGTGACGACATGGGCGCAGCGCAACTGGGTGAGGAGCTCGGCGAGCAGCGAATCGGCGTGCGCGAGCGCGATGATCGGCCGGCGCGTCATGTAGTAGGGATAGATTTTCGACGGCGAATACGCTCGGTCGTCGGACCCGAGGAGCAACAGCCCGTCCGCCGACTGGAGGAGGCGCAGCGAGTCGAGGTAGCCGATGCGCTCCGGCTGTTCGACCACCAGGTCGGCCACGCCATAGGCGGCGGCGACGGGCCGGGCCGAATGCTGCGCCGAGGACGCCGGGGCGTAGCTGGTGCCGACAAAATGCAGCCGCAGACGCGACGCCGCGGCGGGATCGGCGTCGCGCAGGCGGCGCAGGCCCGCGAAGAGCACGCGGAGCGAATGGCTGAACCCGGGCCCGAGACTGCCCGCGGCCACCCAGTGCCGGCAGCCGGCGGGGAGCAGCGTGATGCTCGGCGGCTCCGGGTGCCGGGCGAGGTAGTCGAAGTCCGCCTGCGGCGCGCCGAAGGGCACGACCGTCTGCAATTTTTTCTGGAACCACGGATAGCGCCGCGCGAGGTCGCGGAAATAGTGGTGGGACACGCTCACGAACGCGGAGGCGCCGGCGAAGGTGCGTTCCTCGAAGAGCCAGGCGGTGAAGCGGGCGAACTGGTATTTCCAGCCGCCGGGCGGCGGCGGCGCCCCGGGGCGTTCGTAGTAGTCGTTGCGCCACGGGTCCTGCAGGTCGATCACGTAGGGCACGCCGAAGCGCCGCCGCCAGAGGCGCCCGAGCGGAGTCACGACGAACTGGGTGGTGGAAAAATACACGAGATCGAACCGGCCGTTCCGCAGGAGCTGTTGCGCCGCGCGGTTGAGGTAGGGCAGCACGCGGATGCCGAGATTGCTGATGCCCACGAGGCGCGACAACCCGAGCGCCATCGCCGGGCAGTGGTGGACCTCGATGTCGGCGGGCAGCGTCGCGAGCAGCGAGAGGTCGTGCCAGTCCGCGCGGTGCTGCGGCTCGGCCGCGAGCACCACGGGTTCCCACCCGAACTCGCGGTAGAAGGGCAGGCTCATGCGCACGCGCTGGCAGTCCGGGGCGTTCACCGGCGGGAAATGCGGGCTGATGATGAGGACGCGTTTCACGGCCGGGCGGGCGGGCGGGGGCGGAGCACCTTGATGTCCCAGATGCGGTCGGGCGCGGCCATGATGGCGGTGGCGTGGACGGTCTCGCACACGGTCTCCATGCGGCGCCATTGCGCGGCGTAGCTGCCGAAGCGAAAATGCGACAGGAAGAAAAGGCCGCCGGGGGCGAGGTGCGGGGCAAAGGCGGCCAGCGTCGCCGCCGGATCGCGGGCGTAGCCGATGCACTCGTTGAAGAGGATGGCGTCGAACGTCCCGTCGGGGCGCCACGTCTCGTAGTTGCCCTCGCGGAACTCCATCCGCGGGAGCGCCAGCTTGCGGGCGAGCGCCACGCCTTCGGGGGAAAGGTCGACGCCGAGGTAGCGGGTGAAGGGGTAGGCTTGGAACACGGTGGCGAGCCGCCCGCTCCCGCAGCCGAGGTCGAGCACCGCGCCGTGGGGCCGGAGGTGGTGGACGGCGCCCGCGAGGACGAGATTGCGCGGCAGCTCCTCGAACGAGAAGAAGTGGTCCCAACTGCCCGAGCGGTATTCGTGGTCGAGGGCCTGCGGCGGCACCGGCCGACCGTAGCCGGCCGGGTCCCGCAGGAATTTTTGCACGAGGCGGTCTTTGAATCTGGCGAGGAGGGCGGGCATGGCGGTGTTCAGGTTGGACGTTGAAAAAAGAATTCGCGCGGGGTGCAGCAGAGGCGGGCGAGGATGGGCGGCAGGGCGGGCGCGGTCTCCGGCGGCTGCGGCTCCAGTTGGGTGCGGTGGCAGGCGAGCGCGCGCCGTTTCAGCGCGAGATCGGCGCCGAGGCGGAGGCGGTAGTTGGTCGACGCGAAGGCGAGCCGCGACCGCAGCCGAAACGGATTCCACCAGGCCCAGACCGGGTATTCGAGCAGCGTCGCGCGGCCGCAGGCGCGGCCGGCGGCGGCGGCGAGGGCCTGCACGGCGGTGTGTTCGCTGCTGCCGCCGTCGCGGTAGGGGGCGAAAATCTCCGTCGCCCCGGTCGCGCGGATGAGCGCGACCAGTTGTCCGACGAGCCCGAGTTGTCCGGCGGCCGAGAGTTTGTTGAGTGAGCCGTCGGGGACATCGAAATGGTAAACACGCTCCGGCGGCACGCCCAGCAGTTGCAGGGCGGCGAGGGCCTCGGCCCGGCGCAGTGTGGCGGTGCGGGCGGCGGTGAGCGTGGGGTGACCCGGATGCGAGGCGGCGCTGTCGGTGATGAAAGCCACCCGCACGTCGTGCCCGCGCCGGCATTTGGCGGCGATGAGACCGGCGCAGCCGAGCGTCTCGTCGTCCGCGTGCGGCGCGAGGATGAGCGCGGTGCCGGCCGGAAAATCGTAAGGTCGGCTGCGCACCGCGAGGGCGAGGGAGAAACCGGCCGCGCAAAACCACCGGAGGAAGTCTTTCACGGCGAGGACGGGGAGTCGAAGATTTCGGGCCAGTATTCCACGAGCGAGACGGCGGGGCTGGGCCCGCTGCGCGTGCGGATGATGGAGTTGAACAACTGCAACTGGCGGCCCGAGATCGCCGCGGCGGTGTAGTCGCGCCGGAGGAGCTCCTGCTGCAAGGGCGGGCCGAACGGCGCGGCCGGGTTCGCGGCGAAGTCTGCGAGCGCGGCCTGCACGGCGGCGGCGGCGGGCCGGCCGGGATCAAAGGGCACGAGGCGCACGCCGCCGAGTTCCGCGATTTTTTGCTGGAGGACACTGTCGGCCGGCGCCACCGCGAGGGCCGGCCGGCCGGAGGTCAGCGTCGGGTAGATTTTCGACGGGGAGTAGGCTTTGTCCTCGGAGCCGAGCAGCAGGGTGAGGTCGGATTCGAGCATGAGGCGCAGCGCGTCGAGGTAGCCGATGCGGGCCGGAAACTCGTGCACGAGATGCGCGACGCCGTGCTTGGCCGCGAGCGCCCGGGTGGTCGGCTCGGCCTTGCCCGCCGGCGCATACGAGGTGCCGTAGAAAAAAATCTCAAACGGCCGCGGCCGGTCCCGGTCCGCCGCGAGGCCGGCGAAAAGCGTGTCGAGGGCGGGCAGCATGTCGGGACCGAGCCGGCCGGCGTAGGTGATTCTCCAGCTCGCCGTGGCCGGGAGCAGCGGGGGCAGGTCGGCGACTTTCTTCCGCGCGAGGGCGATGTCGGCGTCGGGCGCCCCGAAGGTCAGCACGCTGCCGTGGCCGGGTTGCCACCACGCGTAGCGCCGGGCGAGGGTCTTCACGTATTGCTCGGACACGCTGATGACGTGCGCGGCGCGCCGGAGCGTCCAGCCTTCGAGCAGCTTGGCGGTGGCGTAGGCGAAGAGAAATTTCCAGCCGCCCGGGGGCCGCGGCGAGCCGGGCTGGCTGTAATACTCGTTGAGCCACGGGTCC